>LSTE01000125.1 GCA_001644445.1 Gammaproteobacteria bacterium SCGC AG-212-F23 | reverse complement strand
TTTATCGAAACCTTGCATGTTAATCCTTGTGATTCGGGAAGTCACAATTATCTGCAGTGGATTCAGAACGCATTGCAGAGCAATGATAGATTAACTAGCTTGAAACTTGTAGATCCGATTGCTCCAGAGTGCAGTATCCCAGATGGTAAATCGAATACTGTGAAAAAAATTAGCGCCTTATTAGAACTCAATAAACTCTATAGACCTAGAAGTATTACAGATTGGCAATCGATCGCTTTTCCAATCGCATTTATGCGTGCGAATAAAGAAAATGCACTGGTGGGAAGTTTTATGCCGTTAATGTCTAATATTCGTGCGCTTGTGCCATCGTCTAGTAAAAAAGGTGATCCAGACTATCTTTTTAAATTCATTAAAGAGTTGTTTCCACCTGAAGTTAAAGAGCAAGTTGCTAGTATGAAAAAAGTTGTTGAGAGAGAAAAAGACAAAGAACCCATCATGCGTATTGAGAATTGTGCTCCGGAAATTATCGCGGGAATAAAAGCATTGCAAAAGTCACTTGAGTTTAGTTTTCAGTCCCATGTTATTTCTATTGAAGAAGCAAAAGAAACTGTTGTTATCAAAAATTTAATAGAATTTCACGCAACGATTATATCTACTGAAGATCAAAAAGCCAAGAGGGGCGAAGAGAAAGAAATTGATCTTATGGAGAGAAAGCTTGCACGTCTTCGTTTTGAAGTGCAACTTGGTGTATCGATGCATTATTCAAATAGAAACAAATCGATTTTGTATGAGGATAATGAGGGCAGGTTATTGCCTGATAGGGAGGAATGGGGCAGAAGGTCAAATGAAATTTCGTCGCACACGAAGCTTCAAATATTCAGCGTAGAGTTATATCAGCATCACCAAAAAGCTTTGCAGGGGTATCGAACAAAGCTTAATGATTTCATGGCGAGTGAGCCTGGTTTTTTTGCAGATAGTAAGAGATCAGAAGAAGTGGCCAAGGCTTCTTCTTTGGTGTGGCTTGAATCATTAGAGGGAACTATTAAAAATGAATTTAAAGCTAAATTATTACATTTTGCCAATACCCGCTTGGGCAGTGATTTTAAAGTTTCTGATATTCAATCAGCGAAATCACTGTTGGATTTGAGAATGGCAAAAACAGCTGTGTTTAAGCAATATCATGACATCATCAATAATTTTCTAACAAAAAAAGCAAAGATTGTCGATGATTTTTCTCGTTTCCAAGACAAATTGAGTCATGTGCAATCACTCAGCGCAATGGATGCATTAAGAGAAGAAATGCATCTGAGTTATACTAAGCAAATTCTACAATTGTTGGCAGGTGATGCAAGATCGCTTGAAAATGCAGCGCAGCTTCGTCTAGATGTCGGTGCAGCCAAATCATTGCAAGATTTGCGAGAATGGCATGAGGAAATTATTAAACAGTGCCAAGTGCGCAAAAATAGACTGCGTTATGAGATTGCGAATTATTTAGATGATAAATTGCTAGGTTTCTATTTTCCCGATCAAAAAGATATTTTGCAAAATGCTAGTAACATGGAGTTGTTAGAAGATTTAGTCAGAATAAAATCTGAATTGCCTATCAAGCATAAAGCGATACTAGAATCTGGACTTCCTCGCATATTTGTCGCTGATTTGAAATCGTTATTAAGTGAAATGAATCCAAGCTGGATGCGATGTAAATCTAAAGGGAAATCAGCAGCTGTCTTGCAGATAGAAACAATGCTAACAGCATTGATAACACGAGAACAAAAGTCAAAAAACATCACTGAGAAATTAAATATAGATGAATTGATACAATTAGGGAAAATATTATTTTCAAATCAAAAAATACAACAAGGTAAACAGGGAAGATTTTTACATAATATGTTCAAGAAATTTATTTTAGGTGAGCGCGAGATGCAAAATGCAGAAAAATATTTAACTTTTCTTTATGAGAGAGCGCTAACGAAACAAGGTTTTGTGGCGCTTTGTTTAGATCGCGATAGTTTTTTAACGCAAATTTGTAACGAGTATGCGGCATCAAAACATGACGCCGCTTCTGCTGCGCATTTACCGGGTCAATCAGTCGTTCCATCATCTGCAAGTACAAGCAGTTCTGTTGTATCTTCTACTGTGCATAGTCCTATCGACGTCAAGCGTCCTAAATAATTGCATTGTCTTTATAGCGAACATCTTCTCTCTTGTGGTAGCGTTGTCGAATCAATACAGTTGCGATATTCTCAGGCCGTAGGCCTGATGAATCGACACGAATTTTCGAGTGAACCGGTTAAAAAGAACGTGATAATCTGCGTTAATGGTCCCCTCTCCCGCCGCCATAACGGTAAAAAATACGATACATATCTAGCGGGAGAGGGTTAGGGAGAGGGAAAATCAATGACCACGAAAAATAGCTTGGCCGTGGTTTACCCTCACCCCAGCCCTCTCCCGCTGTGAAGTTCGTTTTATTTCAAGATTGCCAGCGGCGGGAGAGGGAGATCTTACTGCACAGCTTTTAGCGGGAAAAATGTGTAGCTTCATCAGGCCTACGGCCTGGGGATATCGCAGTTATCTGAATACTTTTTTGGTTGCCCCTCTTTTATATAAATAAAGATCCTGTAAGATCTAGCGTACTTATACAAGGAAGAAGCATGGAAAAACTTCTCATCGCCGGTGTAGACGAAGCAGGGCGTGGACCATTGGCGGGGCCTGTTTATGCAGGCGCAGTAATATTGAACCCAAAATTTAAGATTAAGGGTTTGGCTGATTCTAAATTACTCACTGAAAAAAAACGCGAACAATTATTCGAGCAAATTCAAATCCATGCGCTTGCTTGGGGTGTAGGTTTTGCTAGTGTTGAAGAAATTGATCGCATGAATATTTTGCAAGCGAGTTTGCTCGCTATGCAACGTGCAGTGGCGTCGTTAACTGTTGCGCCAGAATTAATTTTAGTCGATGGTAATTTTTGTCCTGCATTCGATCATTGTGAAACGCGTGCCATTATCGGCGGCGATTCCTTGGAGCCTGCTATCAGTGCAGCTTCTATTATTGCTAAAGTCAGTCGTGATCGTGAAATGATTTTATTGGATCAACAATTTCCACACTATGGGTTTGCGCAACACAAAGGTTATCCTACGCGAGCGCATTTTGCTGCTCTTAAAAAATTCGGTGCATCTGTGGTGCATAGACGTTCTTATGCACCCGTGGCGGCGGTTCTCTAAGATATACGTCATCCCGCG
>LSTE01000124.1 GCA_001644445.1 Gammaproteobacteria bacterium SCGC AG-212-F23 | reverse complement strand
ATCCGCGCCCCCGCGAGGTACGTAGACGTCATCCCCGCATGCTTTTAGCGGGGATCTCCTGCTTAGAAAAATGTTTAAATAAAATAGGACAACCGCTAAGAATCCTTTAGAATACATCAATATTTCACAATAAAGGACTTTTCCATGAAGCTATACTTTTCCAAAGGCGCTTGTTCGCGTTCGGTTAGAATTATTTTGCATGAATTAAATATTCCTGCTGAGTTTGAAGCTGTGGATTTTAAAACTAAAAAAACAGCATCAGGAAAAGATTATTTGAGTATTAATCCCAAAGGTGCAGTGCCTGCGTTGCAATTAAATGATGGGAGTGTGTTAACTGAAAACGTTGCTATCCATCAATATCTTGCAGACACTCACGGCGCGCATCATTTATTGCCGGAATTAGGAAATTTTCAGCGTTATCGCACATTAGAATGGTTTAGTTATATAAGCTCGGATTTACATAAAAGTTGCGGGCCTCTTTTTAATTCGGCTGTTCCCGATGAATTAAAAGAAACAATTTTTAAACCTGCATTGTTAAACAAATTTAAAATCGTTGAACAACAATTGCAGAAAAATGAATATTTAATGGGGAAAGAATTTACTTTACCCGACGCTTATCTTTTTGTCGTGATTTCTTGGCTAAAGCATTTCAATATCGATTTGCAAACAGCTTTACCTAATGTATCGCGATATTACAATGCCTTAAAAGAAAGAAAATCGATTCGGCAGGCGCTGGAGGAAGAGGCTTGATTTTTTAGCCCAAGGTTTAGGCGCGCTTTTTGCGCCGTAACCCTGGGCTAAAAAATCAGGCCTGCGGCCTGTTCATAATTATTCAACGCTTCATAAGGAGAGAATGGGCTGACATGGCACTAGCATAAAAAATAAATTAATGTATAATTATTGAACCTTATAAAATAACATAACTGTAATTTATACATAGCCTGAGGAGTTTTACATGAGCCATTCCAACAACACTTTACGAGTTCCTTTATTAGCAGCTGCTGTTCCACCACCGTCAAACACTCCTCAACCTGCAGCACCTACTACTCCGACATTACCTACAAATGAAACAAAAACCCTTAAAGCAACGTTCATCGAATCACATAGTTTTGTAGGCAGTGACGAGTGGATTTGGCTCAACCGCGAACAAGAAGAAATAGTACGAAGAAACTCTTGGGATTGCACATTACACTGCTTATGTACATGTTATAAAGAACCCGATCCAGCAAATAGCAAACATATGGCAGTCTTATATTGTGGTTATATTACTGCTCGCTCTTGCCAATTCCCACCTGACTGCCCATCTGCTACTTGGTTCCGCACCAAAAACTGCTTCAGTTTATTTGCCAACACTTGGCGAGAAATGTGCAAAACAGGAGGCGCTATTCCTGCTAAAGATCTAGCTCAATTCAGCCTAGGCAGTTGTAACCAAAATGTATTAGCCCGATATGAAGCCGAGCAAAATGGTTTCCAGAAATTTATGGAAACAGAACTAAAACCCACAAAGCGCAACTCCACAACGATGACACGCAGCTAAATCTAATTCGATCAAAATTGATCGTATTGTAACATATTGAATTATATTGTTATTTGTATTATTTACTAAAAAATTTCCTTTTTTTAATCAATATGGGTTATACTGATTACAAAGAAGGGGATTGTTATGACTACACCAAATTTTTCACACATGGCTACAGCGGGGAAAAAAACATCAGACAATGACTTTTCCTCTCATTTTGACCCCAATCTAGCAGGTGTAGCCATTGTTGAAGGCTTACATTACCTAAAAAATCGCCTAGAATGGTCAGGCACAAAAATCGCGAGCATATTGCATCTTGCGCCTAATACTGTAAACACTTGGCTCAAAAATAATATTATTCCTCTGCATAGCGCTGCATTGTCACCTGATGTTCAAGCTATTATTCATTTACTAGCCATTCATCGCAGCCTAGAAGCTATGTTCGAAGACCCCATACATCAGCGTGCTTGGTTAGCTACTTTTCATCCCGAACTCAATGTCATTCCCGAAAAACTCATGGGTCAATCCTTCGATGGATTAATTTTCATTCGTCAATATTTGGATTATGTTCGCGGGAGAGGGGCATGATTGAGTTAATACGTATTGTTGAAGATCAAGCACGTCTATCCAGTTACCGCGCCACACAAAATGAAGAACGCGCTATTCAACTCGAATTAATGATTGAAAAAACAAAACCAAAAAACTTTCATCTTGACTGGCACACATTAATCGCAACACCTTTCCGCTACAATCCACCTCATCCTTCCGCACGATTTCGCCCTCCCTTTGGGAAAAATGTTTTTTATGCATCATGTGCGGAAGAAACAGCATTGTATGAACATGCATTTCATTTTATGCGTGAACGTATTCATCTAGATATTCAAACTGAAACTGGAATTAGAACACTTTTCTCAGTTGCAGCAGACCATAGTCAAGCAATTGACATTCGTCACAACAGTAAATGCAAAAAAATTATAAACAAAATAGATTATTCAGCATCCTACGAATTCATCAAAACAAATCCCAATATTACTTTTATTTTTTACCCTTCTTGCCGAGATCCCCATCATCGAGATAATGCGGCTATTTTTGACATTAAACATCTTGAGAAAACCCTGAAAAAAGAATCATCCATTAAATTTTTTTATGATAACCCCAGCAAAAAATTGACATGGATTGATTATCATTTACATATCAATTGGAAAGAAGTGAGTTAATCTTATTCTTTTTCAGGATAAATCACTGAGCTTTTAGGTGATGGCATTCAACATCATTAGACTAATTGCGATAGAAATGCATGCGCTGCAATACCCCCCATTACTACCATTACCATTTTAACATACACATTAAAACGGTTAGGAAATTTTAATAGTTAGGTTTCAATTTTCTTAGAAATTTGAAGGCGTACTATAAAATTTTCTATTGCTTATTTTATAATTAAATCAATAAGTTGGCTAGCGCCTAGGCGGAAAGTAGTGAGAGACGCCCAATTTTGACCCATAATTTGCTGAGTAAGGGTGAGATATTGTGTCGCTTGCTCAATAGTTTTGATACCGCCGGAAACTTTTAGGCCTATGGGTTTTCCCGATTTTTGGATGGCATTTAATAAAACTTCTGCTGATTCTAATGTTGCACCGATAGCGATTTTTCCTGTTGATGTTTTTAAAAAATCCGCGCCAGCCTTGATCACATCTTCGCAAGCTGAAGCTAAAGATTTTTTATCAGGAAATGCACCGGTTTCCAA
>LSTE01000123.1 GCA_001644445.1 Gammaproteobacteria bacterium SCGC AG-212-F23 | reverse complement strand
AATCCTATGTCATCTCGAGCGTAGCGAGGGATCTCCCTGTGAGCAGGAGATCCTTCGCCGCAAAAAACGCGGCTCAGGATGACACCCGCGCATCCGCGAAGCACATCCCGTCATCCCCGCATGCTTTTAGCGGGGATCTCCTGCTTAAGTAGAAGCTTGATTGCTTGTTAATATCACCTCATGATATTCCGCAATCTTATAAATTTTCGTAGATGACTTTTTCGTAAAATCATCGTAATAATTCTTATTCATCAACACAAACAATCTATTTTTACTATGCCATTGTTGCCAAAAATTTTTTTCATCAATTAACCAATCTCTCGCATGATAAGTATTTTTGAAATCCATACCATACCATAATTCACGCATCCAATTATCGTTGTTGGCAATATCAGGTGCTTGCCAGTCAGCAACAATCATAATTCGACGTCCGGAATAAATGGGTAAGTCTTGATAATATTTAAAGTACGTTGCAATTTTATCTTCGGGTTTAATCATTTGATTTAATTGCATGATTAAAGGTTTGATAGATTTTTCGTTCAAGGTATTAGTGCTGTTTATCATAATCAATAAAAATATGCTCGCGGTGAAAGCTAGCCAACAGAAAGCGGAGGAGAAATTTTTCTCGTGAAGCTGGAGATTCCCGCTAAAAGCATGCAGGGATGACGAGATGTGGTTCGGTGTTGCGTCACTTTGAAGCGTCGTCCCGCGGCTTGTCCGCGGGATCCAGTTGCGTTGACATAATAACAAATATATTAAACTGCTGGAAGCAAACAATGTTGCACTCATCCAACGTAAATAAGGCGTTAACGCATTATTAAAATCCTGCAAATGCATATAAGGTAAAAATAAACTTGCGATAAACGCCGTAGTACTTAATAAGCTAAATATAACCAAGCCCAGCAGAATCCCTTTTTTATTTTTTAAATAATCATCCAGATATTTCCCTGTCAGTAAAGCGAGTGCTGGAAAGATTGGTAAAATATATCCTACTGTTTTTGAGCGTGGAATAGAAAAGAAAATAAAAATAATAAATAACCACAGCAACAAAAATAAGCTAATCAAACGTTCTTTATCATTCAGCCAAAGTTTTTTAACGTGTGAAAAAATCGCTTGCAATATAAAAACAGACCACGGAAAAAATCCAGCAAATACGACAGGTAAATAAAACCATGCAGACACTTTATTATTGAAGTCAGCAGTGGTTAAAAAACGCGAGACTTGTTGGGTCACAAAAAAGAAATGAAAAAATTCCGGATTTTCTTTTTGTGCAATGAGATACCAAGGTAAGACAATACTTAAAAAAAGTAAAATACCAGTCAAGAGATGCATTTTTTTAAGGGTGGCCCAACGATTGCTACCAATAATCCAAGCACCTGTAATGATGGCAGGAAATAAAATACCAATCATGCCTTTCGTGAGTGTGGCCAGACTACAGAATATGTAAGCAGCAATGAGAAAACGCGTGCGATATTTCTCTACAGAGAAACCAGTAATGAAACAGAGTAGAGCGCTGCCAATGAGTGCAGCTACTTCTAAATCTAAATTCGCATAATGTGCTGCGCCATAGTACAACGGACTAGTCGCCAACATAATAGCTGCAAAAAAACCACTACGACGGTTCCATAAAACACTGCCAGCAATAAAAGTAACAACACAACCGAGAATACCCATGAATGCCGGCCAGAAACGTAGCGCCCATTCTTTGATGCCAAATACATACATGGCCGAGGCTTGCAGCCAATAATAAAAAATAGGTTTATCTAAAAACACAATGCCGTTTAAACGCGGTGTAATAAAATCATGTGTGACTAGCATTTCACGTGCGACTTCTGAATAGCGGCCCTCATCCGGCGTAAACAATGCATGCGAACCAATCCATAAGGCATAAAATACGCTTAAAGCAACTGTCATGAAAAACACATCTTTTAGTAACAAAGGTATTTTATTTTGGGTTGATAGCATTGGTATATACTCGTAAACTCTGTCTTATGGATAACTCAATTAAACATGTCGTTCTTTGCGCCGATGATTATGGACAAAATGCAGCCATATCTCAAGCAATTATTAAATTATTTCAAAAAAAACGCCTGACAGCGACTAGTTGTATTACTAATTTTCCCTGTTTTAAGGAGCAAGCCGGTTGGTTAAAGCCTTTTGCAAAAGAGGTAGACTTAGGTCTACATTTTAATTTGACGGATGGGCGTCCATTATCCAATCAATTTCGCAAAAGCTACGGCAATCGTCTCCCGCCACTTCCACGCTTAATTGTTGATGCCTATCTTAGGCATATAGATGCAAGAATTATCGCGACAGAATTATCAGCCCAATTCGATGCATTTGTAGATACAGTTGGTAGGCTGCCTGATTTTATGGATGGACATCAACATGTGCACCAATTGCCGGTGGTGAGAGATATTTTTTTAGCAATGTATGAAGCTAGATTAAAAAATACCGGCGCGTATCTGCGCAGCGTGCTGCAAAAGCCTTGGCAGCGGCCGTTAGTGACTAAAGGGTTCCTGATTCAAGTTTTAGGCGCGAATTCTTTTGAAAAACAATTAGTTAACAGAAATATACCCCATAATACTTCTTTTTCAGGTATTTATCAGTTTGGAAGCAAATACGCGCAATTATTTCCTCAATTTTTAGCCGCAATTACTGAAAAAGGAATAATTATGTGCCATCCAGGTCTTGCTACAGGGTCTGATAAGGACCAGATAGGGTATGCTAGAGCCAAAGAATATGATTATTTGAGCGGCGACCAATACCTTAAGGATTGTGCTAGCCAGGGTGTTGTTTTTACCAGATATTCAAAATAAACAATAAAATAGTATCACTCTCCTGAATAGTTTGTTAAAATAAGGGAGTAGCTATTGATCGAAACCTGTTTTTAACTCGTTTTATCTCTAACACTACACCCTGTTTAATTTTGAAATGAAGGTTAATTAGTTATGGCAGCACGTGAAAATGGAACCGTTAAATGGTTCAACAACAGCAAAGGTTATGGTTTTATTCAACGAGATCAAGGTGGTGATGTATTCGTACATTTCCGCGCAATCCGTGGTGACGGCTACCGTTCCCTAGAGGAAGGTCAGCGAGTAGAGTTCTCTGTAGCGCAAGGTCAAAAAGGCTTGCAAGCAGAAGACGTCTCAGTCGTCGAAGAATAAAAATCTTCAAAATAGCTGTCTGTGTGGGTGTTCTTTGGAATGTCCCCAGATGGCTTTTTTTTCGCCCTTTATCAGCTATATTCTTGGGGCAATGATGATGCGGTGTTCTGAG
>LSTE01000122.1 GCA_001644445.1 Gammaproteobacteria bacterium SCGC AG-212-F23 | reverse complement strand
CCCTCTCCCGCTAGCAAGTACAATTTATTTTTTTATTGCTACAGCGGCGGGAGAGGGAGATTGATGCAATAGTTCTTTCTCCACAGAAATACTATATTTTTTCGCGCAAATAGAGAGGTGGCTTGGCGCAATAATCTTTCCCTATATGGAAGAACGATGACGTCGATCCCCCTCTCCCGCCGCTGTAACAATAAAAAAATAAACTGCACTTGCTAGCGGGAGAGGGTCGGGGTGAGGGGAAAACAATGCGCCAATATTTTCTTCAGAAAAAACCAGCATGCTACTAAAAAAATCATTAAATGCAAGAAAAATTAAGAAACAGCATTCAAAACAGCTTTGGCTATCTGCAAATCTTGTACTGCCAACCCAGTCAGATCAGCAACGGTAATTTGAGCATCATTTGCGCGACCAATATGTTTACCATCAATGATAGAACCCAATTCAATTAAATTTTCTTGTTTAATAACATCATCACGAACCGCATGCGCAACATCGCCACGTTCTATACATTGCAACACACTATCTACAGCAACAATATCTGCCTTAGCAAACACATCCTGATGCAACTCCTGCTTATGCGGACTATCGGCACCTATTGCCGTAATATGTGTTCCCGGCTGAATATCTTTAGCAAATAATAAAGGTGAAGAAGCAGGTGTCGCGGTTACAATTAAATTGCAACAAAAAGCCATTTCTGAAATATCCTTAGTCACCTCAATTTCTAATCCTTTAAACATTTCTTCATTTTTAAATTGTAAAAGTTTATTATCATCACGTCCCCACACCATGATTTTTTTACACTTGACAACATGACGCAAGTAAAACAATTGCAATCTCGCCTGCTCGCCAGTACCTACTATGCCGATATGATGCACCACACGGGGCGCAAGATATTTTGCTGCAATCGCACCTGCTGCTGCAGTACGCAATTGTGTAAGATAACCCTCATCCAATAAAATTGCTTTAAAAACACCCGTTTTTTGATCCGCCAATAACATCAACCCATTATTCACCGGCAAATCCATTTTAGCATTCTCATAAAATCCAGAAGCGACTTTTATCACATAATAATCACCACCACGAATATATCCATATTTGATATGCACATCGCCTGGAGGATGAGTAAAAATCAATTCGCCCACGGAAGGCATCACAGCATCGCCTTTTGAATAAGCAACAAAAGCTTGCTCAATGCAAGGAATAACATCAATCGATGCCATGATTTTTTTTATTTGATTTAATTCAATAATTTTCATTCGCAAATAATTTTTTTCAATGTGTCAAAACTAATATTACTACCGCTTAAGATAACAACTGCATTTTTTCCGGCCCACTGCGAGGACGTTTTCAGTAACGCAGCCAATGCGACAGCAGCCGCGCCTTCAATCAAACAATGTTGCGACTTTAACGAAAAAATAATCGCGTTTTTAATTTCTTCTTCCGAAACTAAAACATAATCATCGACATATTTTTGCGAAATCTCAAAAGTGATTGAACCAAGTTCCATATTCCCCGCTGTGGCATCCGAAAGTGTTGGTAATGTTTCAATTTCAATAATTTTTCCAGCGGCAATTGATGCAGAAAGCGCAGGAGAAGTTTCCGGAAGACACCCAATTATTTTCGTTGTAGGCGACACTGCTTTCACATAACCTGCAATACCTGAAATCAATCCACCCCCACCCACCGGAACGAAAATCACATCAACTTTTTCCAGTTGCTTCATCAACTCAATAGCAATAGTCCCCTGACCTCCTAACACTTGCAAATCATTATAAGGTGAAATATAAGTCTTATGATGTGTATTCGCATACTCACGCGCATAAATTTCTGTTTGCATACAATCAGTCGCATAAAATTCTAGTTGCGCACCATAATTTCGAATATTTTTCACTTTCGCAGAAGATGCATTTTCTGGAACAAAAATAATCCCCGGAATATTGAATTGATGTAACCCATAAGCAACAGCAGCACCATGGTTTCCAGAAGACGCAGTGACAATCCCATTAGCACGTTGTTCAGCTGTTAAGCTTAATAATTTATTCAATGCTCCGCGCACTTTAAAAGAATTCGTATATTGCATATTTTCATGTTTTAAATAAACCTGAGCACCTGTGAGTTGACTCAGTACTATTGAACAGTCCAAAGGCGTTTCTCTGATATAATTCCTAATGCGATTTTCCGCAGAGAGAACTTCCTCTTTAACATTAAACATTTTCTTTCTCCAAATAATTATAAATAGTCGCTCTCGATACCCCCAGAATTTGCGCGATATACAAAGCTGCGTTTTTTCCGGTAAAAGCGCCAACTTTATGCAAATGTTCAATCAATGCTTTTTTTTCCTCACGATCTAATGATTCCAAAGATAAATGATACTTATTCAAATAACGATGCACGTAATGGTTTATTTTTTCCTGCCAATCATCTTTAAATAAAGCATGAGACTGATCTGTTATTTTTGCAAACTGCATAAACTCAGAAAAAAAACGATTCATTTTTTCTAACTTAGATACATCAAGATTAATACACAACATACCGACTGCTTTACCTTGCTCATCACGAATCACACTGCTAACAGATTTCAGTTTTCTGCCGTCCCAATTTAATTTTTCATAAGGACCCATACAATCTTCCACAGCCTGCATTTCCGACTCAGTCAACAAGGAGGAATCCCCTACTTTTCTTTTAGAAAAAGGATGAAAAATCGCTACTATTTTATTTTTGTTAATATCATGAATAACCACTTCAGCATGCGGATACAACAAGCGCTGAATGCCTTCAGCAATGGGAAAAAATGCTTTCAATGTTTTTTTCATATCAAGATTATCCTGTCTAATTTAGACATTGTAATCTAATATATAACACGCTGTCAATCACCCTATCAAAAAACCAAAAAATTCGTTATAATACCGCCCCTTAAATCCAAATAAAAAACCCAGGAGAAACCCATGTCCGTTGAAAGAACGTTATCGATTATCAAACCCGATGCCGTGGCGAAAAACGTCATAGGCGCCATCAACCAGCGCTTTGAAAAAGCCGGCCTTAGAATTGTTGCTGCAAAAATGCAACGTCTCAGCCAAAAACAAGCGCAAGAATTCTATGCGATTCATAAAGACCGTCCTTTTTTCAATGGCTTAGTCAGCTTCATGAGCTCAGGCCCTGTGATGATACAAGTCTTGGAAGGCAATAATGCTATCGCATTAAACCGTGAAATTATGGGTGCAACGAATCCTAAAGATGCAGCAGCAAACACTATACGCGCGGATTTCGCCGCATCCATTGACCATAA
>LSTE01000121.1 GCA_001644445.1 Gammaproteobacteria bacterium SCGC AG-212-F23 | reverse complement strand
TGATTGCATTTTTTTAACAAGATTGGTACGCCCTGCAGCAGATCTATAATTAGAATAGTTAATTGCAAGATAGTCTAAAGAATCTAAATGCGCATGACAAAACCCAAAACGAATCAGTGCTGATAAACCTCTCATCGCCGTCTCTTCTCTTGGAGATATCACCCTTCCACCTTGTTCCGTTAGAAAAGATAACAAGGTCGTTCCTTGTTGGTTTTTTGAAGTAATAAGTCTATGTACAGTTCCTTTTTCATCAGTTATTGTCCCTTGACGCTCACCCGCACGTGCCTGGGCATAATAAGCCAACGAACAACCCGCTTCGTCCAACTCATTCATGATATGCGGCATATGCTCTGCCAGGCGAAATTCAAATCCTAATTCTTTGAATTCATTAGCAATAGTTTGTTGTAACTCGGCAGGCGAACAAGAGCGGTTAAAATCTTTAATATGGGCAAAAGTCTGAGGCAGCATGCAGGTGGAAAATGTTTGAGTAGATGATGTCATGGCGGCAGATTCTCTCGTTTGTTCGTGTATTTTTAATCCCGCCATCCTACCATATGCGTCAAAAAAATGCACGTTTTTTTCAACTGTTATATGATCAAACTAAATGAATTATAGTGCTATTGTGATATTTTCAGGCCGTAGGCCTGACAGCCCCATCAGCCCAGGGCAAGCGCACGTTTTTTGTGCGCGCTGCCCTGGGTCAAGATTACCCCAAAAAGTTTTTGCGCTGTAAGCGCATATGTTACCTTCACAAAAAGCAGCGCTTACAGCGCGAAAATCTATAGAGGTATTCTGACCCAGGGCGGCGTGCACAAAAAACGTGCACTTGCCCTGGGCTGATGAAGCCGCCAGACCTACGGTCTGGGGGCATCGCAATTTTTTATGAATAGCGTAAAATGATCATCATGCAATAATTTTAGAGATAACTATCATGACCAAAAAATTCCTCAAAATAAAATCTCGCTTAAAAATTCCCAAGCGTGAAGAATGGCTTTTTAAAAATAAAAAAGCACTAGCCCAAGTCCTACAAGGACTAGAAGATTCCGCAGCGGGCCGAATAACCTACAGAGGCAGCTTTGCTAAGTACCTAAAAAAATAATGTTTTAATTATATTCTGGAGGACAAATAACGCTATATTCTTTTCCTTGCCAAGGTTAAACCATCTCCTATAGACAACAAACTAATACTCACTCTCTCGTCTTTTAAAATTTTTGTATTCAATTCACGGATAGCAACTGTATTGAGTTCTTGATCCGACATATCCGCCACCTGCCCACTCCACAACACATTATCAACAGCAATTAATCCACCCGGTTTTAATAACTGCAAAGATAACTCGTAATATTGTGAATAATTCACTTTATCCGCATCGATAAACGCAAAATCAAACGTGCCTGCTTCACCGGATTGCAAAAGCTGATTTAAAGTTTCCACCGCAGGCGCAAGTCGTAAATCAATTTTATGGGCGACTCCGGCTTTCTGCCAAAATTGCTTAGCGATCCCTGTCCAATCGCCATTAATATCACAAGCAATCACTTTGCCATCCGCAGGCAATGCTAAAGCAACCGCCAAAGCGCTATAACCGGTAAATGTGCCAATATCTAGAGTCTTACGAGCACCTATGAGTTCCATGAGCAATGCCATAAACTGCCCTTGTTCAGGCGAAATCTGCATTTGCGCCATACTCATAGTGTGGGTTTTTTTGCGCAATTCTTGTAAAACTGCTGGCTCACGCAAAGAATTTTTTTGCAAATAATCATATAGTTCTAGCGTTAAATTTAAGGTAATATCTGACATATGTTATACTTATCCTATTATCTAATCGTTTAAAGGAGTAAATCCATGAATACTGGCGTTATTATCCTGATCGTGTTACTCATTATCGCAGGCTTTATTGTGATGACCTACAATAGCCTCATCGCCTTAATTGAAAGCATACGCAATAATCAGAAACAAATCGACATCCAGTTGGATAGACGCTTCAAAGTCTTTGAATCACTCATTAATGTTGTCAAAAAATACATGGATTATGAACAAACAACATTAAAAGATGTAGTCGCTCTCCGTAATCAAGCACAACAAGCAAGCGCCCGCGGCGATGAAGCCAGTCGTATGGCTGCTGAAAATAAAATTTCAAACATCGCATCTAATTTAAATTTAGTGTTTGAACAATATCCGCAATTAAAAGCCAATCAAAACTGCTTGCAGCTACAAGAAGAAATTGTTAACACCGAAAATAAATTAGCGTATGCGAAACAATCTTTTAATGACAGTGTTGAAAGATATAATGCTTCAAAAAAATCTTTTTTCACCTCCATGATTGTCAGCTTATTCAAAAGCAAATTAGATTTTGATTTCCCCTATTGGCAATTATCTGAAGGCAAAGTAGCAGAACAAGAAAACTATAGCGTGAAATTATGACTGAGTTTGTAGCCAATACCGCCGATTGGCGCAAAACCATTCGTCAAAATACTCGCAAAACAGGGTTTGTGATTGGTTTGTTTTTTCTGATTTATTTCTCGATTGGTATGTTAGTGGATATGTATATTAATGCTGGACATTATCCCGATGCGACTTATTCACAATTGTTTATGGGTCTTGTTAGTTTTAAAATCTTTCCCTTAGTGACACTCATCATGTTAGCAGTAGCGGCGGTTTCATTATTTGTGACATTTATTTTATATGATAAATTAATGCTGCTAGGCACTGAATATCATGAAATCACCCCCACTACTACACAAACATTAGAAGAGAAACAACTCTACAATGTTGTCGAAGAAATGAAAATCGCAGCAGGTTTACGTTTCATGCCAAAAGTATTTATTATCGATGCCGATTACATGAATGCTTTTGCCAGCGGCTACAGTGAAAAATCTGCTATGATTGCTGTCACCCGTGGCCTCATGCAAAAATTAAATCGCTCGGAATTACAAGCGGTTATTGCTCATGAACTCAGTCATATCCGCCATTTAGATATTAAGTTAACACTGATGGCTTCTGTGTTGGCTAATTTAATTATTATGGTATTGGATATGTGTTTTTATTCCGTGATTTTTTCGCGCGGTAGCGATGATAATGGTCGTTCACGTAATTCACTGGCAACGATTATCGTGTTACTGCGTTACTTACTGCCAATTGTGAATATTTTATTATTACTCTATCTCAGTCGCACGCGCGAATACATGGCGGATGCAGGTTCAGTAGAGTTATTACGCGACAATCAACCGTTGGCAAACGCCTTATTAAAAATTCAAGGCGACCACGCAGACCATAGTGATAAATACAGTGCCGAGTATCAACAAACCCCTCATGAAAATGTGCGTCGCGAAGCTTATATTTTCGATCCTGTGCAAGCAGGTATTGAGCCTATGTCGTCTTTAGCGGATGCTTTTTCTACGCATCCGAATCTTGCGAGTCGCTTGCAGGCAAT
>LSTE01000120.1 GCA_001644445.1 Gammaproteobacteria bacterium SCGC AG-212-F23 | reverse complement strand
GAAGAGTTGACTATACGCTATAAAGCCCCGCGTAATCCCGGGTTGAACGGCAAAGCAAAACCATTGAAATATGAGCCTAATCCAGGATTTACCGAGCCATTTGATTATGTCAATTATGATAAACACTTTGATCCACGATCTATTTTATTCCCTGTAATATCTTCTAGTAGTACTTCTACTGTAAGCCATAGTTTTCTTGCGGCGCCAACAAAATCGCTTATGGATATGGATCCATCGGCTCCAATGGCTCTTTCTACTTTAGGAAAACGAGGCTAGTATGAAATCACATAAAAAAAGTATTAATAAAGAAAAGATCAGAGAACAAGCTCTCACTAAAGATTTATCTATACGAGGCCATGCGCTTGACAAAGAAAACAATCGGTTAAATAGCCTTGCTGAGGCAATTAATGCAGACCATTTTACAGAATGTAATCGTTATATTGTTGCTGCAGATAAAATGATTGCTGAGGCAATTTCATTCTCAGCAGAGTTAGAGAAACTTCCTCACGCAAAAGATGAAAATCATACAATGATACAGCAACGTGAAATAGCTTCTGTTTATTTTTATGTAGCATATCAAACGGTATTAAAATATCAATGTATTGCTGAGTGTTTAAATTTGGATGATGAAATAGGGAAGGAAGTGAAAGTAGTTAGGAGTATGATGGATGTTTCACTCAAAAAATTCAAATTAGATAACATGGAACAAGAGATGGAGCAAGCGTTTGCTTATCTTAAAAAAGCGATCACTGTTTATCCCGAGAGAGATGATAAAAATTCAACAAAAGAATATTTAGATAATACATGCGACGATTTTTATCATTCGTTTTCTGGTCAGGTGTTAAATCAAAATTACAAACAGAAGGAATCTCAAAAAGAAACTATTGTCAAGACGAGTTCGAGGAAACGGAAATTAACTGCTGCTACAGCGGTTAACTCTATGACAAGCAGCAGCAGCAGCAGCAGCAGCAGCAGCAGCAGTTCGATGAACGAAAAAAGAAGAAAATTAAAACCAGCAACAAGTTACAGTTATCGCCCTACCACTACAATACCCGCAACAGTTACTACAGCGACCACAGTCACTAGTAGCAGTGCTTCATCATCAGAAATTTTATTAGACAGTGATGAAAAAGCATTAAAAAACAGTGTGCAACGTTTGTTAGCGAGTCATCGTGGAGATGCTGTAGCGCGTGATCTGGTAAATGCTGGTCTTGCTCATTTATTCAATACAGATTCTTGTTTAGAGGTTTGTCGTGATCTTATGGCAAGTGCTTTCCAAACCATTCAAACAGACGATGATGACAGTACTCCGACTATGGAATTGCTTGCAACTTTAAATGCAGAAATTGCAGAAAAAATACAAGATGACGTCAGAAGTAATGAAGTAATTGATGCGATTGAGACCGATCTAGATGATGAAAGAAAATATGCGACAACAAATAAAAGAAAAAATGAATTTGAACAAGCAATTTTCGGTAAGAAGACTACACCATCAAATGCTGATGCAATCAATAAACGATTTCAGATACTTCTGGGCCAGATCAATCAACAAAATGATAAAAAAGAATTAATCAATATTGCAACAACTGCATTTGCATATTACTCAGATGCAACAAGTCTTTTAGATAATAGACCTCTACTAATTGGAATTTGTGAAAGAATTCACCAGAAAGATTCTACAGTGCTGCAGGAATTACTGGAGAATGTGAATAAACAATTAGAAGCTGTTAGGGATACATTGGCTTACATGAGCGATGAAAAAGAAGCTGAATTATCAAAAAAAATCTTGGCTAAGAAGCAAGAAGAACATGATAATCTCTTGGAAGAAGTAACAATATTAAATTCTATCCTTCAGCGTATGCAACAAAAAGCATGGATCAAACAAATTATCTCTGGCATTATTAATAATGTAATGCAGAGTAAGGCAACAACGAGTATTGCTTCGTCTTCAACAAGTACATCGTCTTCTGCTGTACGCAGTGATTTTTCATTAATAACTACTGAGGGGTTTATACCGCTTTCCGTCAATGCTTCTGTCGCAAAAGATGCAACATCTTCCACTATTGCAGATATATTTGAGGGGTTGGTAACAAATTTTGAGCCAAGTACAAACACTGCGTCAGGTAGTACACATGATTTTGATGTCTGGCCTATTGGATTGAATGCAAATTCATTGCCTAATTATGGTGATGTATCAGTACCTGGTGCTTTGCCGAAAGCAGGGGAAATGTTACGACCGTTAACTGTGGATGAATCTTTTCTATCTTCTTCTAGTAGTACAACTCTGCTTGCTCAGGCTAGCAGTTTTATAAGTTTGCCTGCAACTGCAGTTACATCGTCGACACATCCTACAACTATTTTAGAATATAAATTTCAGCTAGGGTCTATGGGGAATAAACCAGCTGCTTGCGTAGAGTTTCTTGTAGGGCAAACAGGTGTGACAGCCAAATTTGCGTTACGCTTGCATTCTTATGGAAATGCACTAGACAGAGGAAGGTCACGCAAAGTGGGCTTAATTGATATTAATGCGCATCCACTTTCTTTATATGATGCTGCGACAAAGCAATTTAGCTCGTCACCCTGTAATGGTGTTGTTATAGATGGAAGTTATTTTCAAGGAATGTTTCCTTCAGGAATTACTTTTTCTGTTTATGAAGGCGCTGATCGATTATTTCATTCGGGTAATAATCCTGATAACGATAAAACAAAATCATTTTGTTTTGCATCTCAACCAGAAGGAAATAGTTTACGGCTTAAAGAAAATTTCTGTTATCAATTAACGATAACACTTGATAAAGATATTCCTGAAAAAGATATCGTCATGTCAGCTTGTCACAGTGATAAAGACAAAAAACAAGTGGATGCTGAACTTTATCGTAACACAATTTATGCAGAAATTAAAAAAAATGGAAAATTAATAAAAAAATATCAGCATGGTGAATCCGTTCTTTTAAATTCATCTTCTTCTAGTACTGCTGCTATTCAGAGCTACTTGGTTTTTTCTCCTCACGTAGAAAATACATCTTCAGTCAATGTCGCTTCACAAATGCTGCAGCGAACAACAGAAACGGCAATGAATGCAACAAACGATTTATTATTAACGGTTGCCCACGGGGCATCGACCAATGAGGAACAACATGGCAAATACTCGAAAAGGGTTACCAAATCGTAAAAGGCCGTATGCAGCAATCTCTACTGATAGTAGTGCTGGCGATACAAGCCCGTTTAAAGTGAGTTTAAATTATTATGAAGATGAAATTGTTCCAGAGTTGTCATCGACGGCAGCAATTGTATCTAATTTAGGAGGGGCTTCTGCTGAAAATAATTTCGCTACAGTTGCAACCACAGCTTCGAATATTCCTGCAAATGCAATATCTACATCTACAGTGAGTACGCCTGTGACTACTTTAGAATATGAGTTTTCATTAGCAGATTTTAAGTATAACCATCGGAGTGGCAATATAGAATTTCTTGAAATGCATAACAAATCTTTACAGATTAAGTTTCGTGCGACAAGTGCA
>LSTE01000119.1 GCA_001644445.1 Gammaproteobacteria bacterium SCGC AG-212-F23 | reverse complement strand
GCAAGTTATTCTCATGATTGCTGACTTCACCGATGACAGCCTTGCAATCGGATAAAATTTTTCTCATTTCGCCAGAACGCAAGCGTACTGTCGCATATAAACCATCTTTTGCAATCAACTGTACGGAGGCACCCGCGCTTCTTGCAATTTGCGCACCTTTACCAGGCTTCATTTCCACACAGTGAATCACTGAACCCACTGGAATACTGTTTAAGGGCAGGCAGCTACCGGCTTTGATCGGTGCATCTGCGCCTGAAATGACTGCGTCCCCAGCGCTTAAACCCCTGGGCGCAATAATATAGCGTCTTTCTCCGTCCGCGTAAACTAATAATGCAATATGTGCTGAGCGATTTGGATCATACTCAATACGCTCGACTTTGGACGGAATACCGTCTTTGTCCCGTTTAAAATCGATAATACGGTATTTTTGTTTGTGACCACCGCCAATATGGCGGGTCGTGATGCGGCCTAGGTTATTACGGCCACCTGTTTTTTTCTTGATAGCAACCAATTTTGCATAAGGCTGCCCTTTATGCAATGACTTGTCATATACTTTTATCTCAAACCGTTTGGCAGGAGAAGTGGGTTTGGATTGTGCTATTGGCATAAATTCCTCAATATTTTCTTATGTTACTGAGCACCAGCAAGTGCAATCTGGCCTTCTTTAAGGGTGATATAAGCTTTTTTCCAAGCTTTGCTTCTACCCATGGTCTGGCCAAAGCGCTTAGGTTTTGTCTTCACATTGACAATGCGTACTGATTTTACTTTTACTTTAAAAAGTTCCTCTGCAGCATCTTTGATTTCCAATTTAGTTGCGCAACTTGCAACTCTGAAAACATACTGATTGTTTTCAGAACTTGCTCTTGCCGCTTTCTCAGAAGAATGCGGTGATAAAATAACTCTTAAAAGACGTTCTTGTTTCATTTCAATAACTCCCCAAATTGTTCTAATGCTGCCGCAGTAATAAGCACATTCTCTGCGTTTACTAAAGCAACGGGGCTCACAGCAGCAACGTCACAAACATTTAC
Source organism: Gammaproteobacteria bacterium SCGC AG-212-F23 (assembly GCA_001644445.1). GTDB lineage: Bacteria > Pseudomonadota > Gammaproteobacteria > DSM-16500 > DSM-16500 > SCGC-AG-212-F23. The sequence goes on along the minus strand of LSTE01000119.1, from coordinate 2,544 downwards.
CAATGGCAGATTGCGGGAAGAGAGATATAAATTTTCATTGACTTCATTGGTGATGAGCAGAACTTTGTCGCTCATTTTAAATGTTGCTAATTTTTTTAGAAAATCTTTTGTTTTATTGCTTGTTACTTCAAAAGAATCAACAACCGTCATTCTACCTAAACGTAACTGTTCAGATAAGATGGAACGCATGGCACCGCGGTACATTTTTTTATTGACCTTTTGTTCATAACTACGTGGCTGGGCTGCAAAAATCACACCCCCTTTACGCCACAATGGACTACGGATTGTGCCTGCACGTGCTCTACCTGAGCCTTTTTGCGCAAAAGGTTTGGCACCACCACCGCGCACTTGTGAACGAGTCTTTTGTGCCTGCGTACCTGCACGACCTGCAGCAAGATAAGCTGTTACTACTTGATGCACAAGAGGTCCATTAAATTCGCATGCAAATACTGCATCGGAAACTTCAAGTGATTTTTTCTTTGAGCCAATTAATTGCACTTCCATTAGCCACCTCTATGTTTGTCGCTAGCTTTAACGGCTGGACGAATAATAACGTCACCGTTAGGCGCTCCAGGAACGCCGCCTTTGATCATGATTAAATTACGTTCTTGATCAATTTTCACAATTTTTTGTGAGAGAACTGTTTTTCTTTCGTTACCCATATGGCCACACATTTTTTTGCCCTTAAATACTTTGCCGGGGGATTGTCTCTGACCGATAGAACCAGGTGCACGATGTGATAAAGAGTTACCGTGTGTCGCATCTTGCGCAGCAAAGTGGTATTTCTTGATAACACCAGCAAAGCCTTTACCTTTAGATGTCCCAATGACATCGACTATTTGACCTACTTTGAAATGATCAACTTTCAATTCTGCATTTAAAGCAAACTGTGATGCATCCATACCATCTGTTCTAAATTCCCATAAGCCTCTGCCTGGCTCTACACCTGCGGCTGCAAAATGACCTACTGCAGGTTTGGTCAGTCTTGATTTTTTGCGAGTGCCTGTAGTGACTTGAATGGCATTGTAACCATCTTTTGCTTGTGTTTTTATTTGTGTAATACGGTTTGGCGCTACTTCAATCACTGTCACAGGTATAGAAACACCTTCTTCAGTAAAGACTCTAGTCATTCCGCATTTTCGTCCAACCAACCCAATATTCATTGTCTTGCCTATTAAATTAATTAATCTTCTGCATCAACACTAATCTGGACATCAACACCTGCAGCCAAATCCAATTTCATTAATGCATCAATTGTTTTGTCTGTAGGTTGATTAATATCGACAACCCGTTTATGTGTACGTAACTCGTATTGATCACGCGCATCTTTATCAACGTGTGGCGAAATCAATACCGTGTACTTTTCAATTTTTGTGGGCAAAGGAATAGGACCAAACACTTGGGCACCTGTTCTTTTGGCTGTTTCTACTATTTCACGAGTAGAACGATCAATTAAACGATGATCGAACGCTTTTAAGCGTATACGTATTCTCTGGCTTTTTCTTCCAATTGACATAATGTTTACTCGACTACTTTAGCAACAACGCCGGCACCTACGGTGCGGCCACCTTCACGAATCGCAAATCGCAAACCTTCTTCCATTGCAATTGGCGCTATCAATGTCACTACCATCTTGATGTTATCGCCTGGCATCACCATCTCAACTCCATCAGGTAACACAACTTCTCCTGTTACGTCGGTCGTTCTAAAGTAAAACTGCGGTCTGTAGCCTTTGAAAAACGGTGTATGTCGACCGCCTTCTTCTTTCGACAAAATATACACTTCCGCTTCAAACTTCGTATGTGGTGTAATCGATCCTGCATGCGCTAATACTTGGCCGCGCTCTACTTCTTCTCGCTTCGTGCCTCTTAACAACACACCTACGTTGTCACCTGCTCTTCCTTCATCTAACAACTTACGGAACATTTCAACTCCCGTACACGTCGTCTTGATCGTCGGTTTCAAGCCTACAATTTCAATTTCTTCACCAACTTTCACTATCCCTCTTTCTACTCGGCCTGTCACTACTGTGCCTCGACCTGAGATAGAAAACACATCTTCAATCGGCAACAGAAACGGTTTATCTATTTGTCTTTCCGGTTGCGGAAAATATTCATCCATCGCTGCAACTAGTTTATGGATCGCTGGCACGCCTATTTCACTCGCATCGCCTTCTAATGCTTTCAATGCAGATCCAATCACAATAGGTGTCTTATCACCTGGAAAGTTATAGCTCGTTAATAGATCTCTCACTTCCATTTCAACTAAGTCTAACAATTCTTTATCGTCTACCATGTCCGCTTTATTCAAGAACACCACTATATAAGGCACTCCCACTTGGCGTGCTAACAAGATATGTTCTCTCGTTTGTGGCATTGGGCCATCCGCTGCTGACACCACTAATATCGCTCCGTCCATTTGCGCAGCACCTGTGATCATGTTCTTCACATAATCGGCGTGGCCTGGGCAGTCTACGTGTGCATAGTGTCTCTTGTCAGATTCGTATTCTACGTGCGCGGTGGCTATCGTGATTCCGCGCGCTTT
>LSTE01000118.1 GCA_001644445.1 Gammaproteobacteria bacterium SCGC AG-212-F23 | reverse complement strand
ATGAAGATGATCTTTTTCAAAAAAGCGCTGACAATGGGAAATTATTAATAAATTTATTTTATGATCGACTCGATCACTTGATTAAACTCTGCCAACGCAGAATACAAATAGAATCTTTAATTTCCTGTTATCAAAAAGATGTTTTACCCGGACGAACAGTAGATATTAAAGCTTTTGAAAAAAGAAAAATTTCAGCAGAAAAACTATACGTGAGTCCTTCACACACCATTGCACAAATAACTAAATTTCAAGAGCAGCAAGCTAAATTAGATGCCATAAAAAATAAAGATAGCAATGATCTTGAGCGAATAAGGTTTTTAAATAGTACCATTCAGCGTCTAGGTGGAGAAGCTCGAAAATCAGACGAAAGTTGGAAAGCAGATCTTGATGACAAATTTGAAAAACCACTCAAACTGGTGAAAGATGAAGTTGATGTATTTACAAATCTATCTACAGCCTATCAAACGATACGTAACATTAAAAATAAAGATCTAGTTGAAATCAATCAACTTATTGATAATGACGAAAAAATAAAAAACGGCTTGACGCAATTAGAAACTGTAAGAGAAGTACAAAACAAATTGCCAAAAGCCACAGAAGAATTTAAAACAAGCGATGCAGCAGAATTGAGTGCGCAATTGAAAGCAGTTCTTATGAAAGAAAATCCTAAATTACTTGATTCACTCATGCATAATCTTCGTGTCCCTATCGATCTTATGCGACAAGCGAGAAATTTGACTTTGAACGGCATTGAGCGCCGTTATACAGCACCTGTTCGCGCTACTTATTCAAAGAAATTAGATGAATTAACAAAACAATTCGAACAGATTTTTTCAACCTTTACCAATAAAGGCCTTTATTCCGATCTTGAAAAAATACGAATAAAATTAGGCGAAGAGCGTCAACAAGCACAAAGAGAGAGGTCTTTATCACCGAATAGCGAACAAATCGCAACAGAAAACCCGACAAAAGAAATGGCAAAAAGAATTAATGCCTACAGAGAATTTGCAAAAGAATGGCTAGATAAAAACAAACATCAACTTAAATTTCAGATAGCCGATGTTTCTGCATTCATCGAAAAAATTATTCAAAGCCAGCTAAGCACAACACGATTGGATTTTGTAAGAGATACACATGGGAATACAATGGTACATTATGCCTTAAAACTTTACTATGCAATCAAAAAACAAATTCCCCCTGAACCAGAAAAAGAAAAAAAATTGCTAAGAATGATACTGAATATATTAAAACGAGGCGCTTCAATCTATGCAGCGAATCCACAAAATCAAACAGCGAATGAATTTGCCACGGGTGCAACAGGTTCAGCAAAACATATGCCCAATGAACATACCGAAGACCCATCCGGGAAAAAAGCTGAGAGAGTTATTTCTGCTAACGATGTGAAATATGATGAAATGTTTGATTGGCCTTCTTTAATTGAAATCATTGAATCTATCCCTGTGCGTAAAGACAGCATACCTGAAGACGTTAAAGAAGTGTTGTTAAAATACAGTCATGAGAGAATGAAAGAACTCAAAGATTGGAATTGGACTGATTCATTGCGTTACAACCATAGAATTAGCAGTGTTTCTCGTCTTAATGAAGTACTGACAATCGGCAAGTTTTTACATATGGCATATTGGCAAATATCTGACACCATTTTGCATGATGCCATTCGCCAATTAGCAAAAAGCTCACCGCGTGGATTTTTTAATAATTCCAAGCTTTATGATTGGCTAGAAGATGCCTTGCAAGGCAAAAAACGCAAGAAAAGAACTCAATCTAATCCAGTGCCATTACCAATTCATCATCATGCGAACACATTGGTGATGTTTGCTTTTACTGATCAGGTGGAACTATTACGTACAAAGGGTGAAGAAATGGCTAACAAGTTAGTGAAGGTGGAAACTACAGCAGCTAAATCGGAAGAGGACAACCGGCAGACAAAAGAAGAAGTGGCTACTCTTAAAAGTCAATTTAATATGCTAATGCAGGTGGTACTGTCACAATCTACTAGTAATAAGATTGGCACCTCACAGTCAATATCTTTATTGGCGCCTTCTTCGCACCATTTAGCATTTTTTCCTCCCGCCAATCATGGTACTATGATTGACAATAGGAGTGCTGCAGGCCATACTGCGCATGATCAGCCAGTATCACCTCCCAGCGTGCCAGCAGCAACTCCAACTCTGAATAATAACTCAACAAACCATTGACATGGGAGACTCCATGAGAAGCAAAAATACAAATACTATTAACAATCATGTATTCGAGCTCGAGAAGCGTCGTGCAGAAGCTTGGTGCATCTATTTGCAAAAACAACAGCTATTTCAACAATCTTTTAAAAAAAGAACCGTGAAGAAAGGCTTCTGGTTCTGGGCAACGGAAACCCTATTAGAGGAATATGCAAAAGACTGGGACATACAAGACATTGAAAAAAAAGTGAATGCTTATAATGATTCTAGGATAAGCTGGCTATGGGATTATTTTTTCTCAGACATCACTCTACAGAAAAAATGGTTGGCGCATAAGAAATGCGAAGAACAGTTGGCAATTGTTATGCCAGCTCCTGCAAAAGATGAAAGCATAGGTTATTATTACACTGAAGATTCCTACAAAAAAGTTGAATTATTACAAGAAAAACAATTCACGGAATTACAAAGCGAACGTTATGCACGCGATTTACCAACTGAAGAGAAAGGTTTTTTTCAAGAGGTTGTTGATGCCGCCAAAAGTTTATGGCAATGGATTACTAAACCTTCAATCTCTGCACCCATCGAAAAATCCAATGTAACTCTATCAGAAACAACCGGAGATGCAAAAAAGATGTCATCATCAACACTAAAAGCACAATTACAACAACCTGTAGATGAACTAGCCAAAGTTACAAATGTGGCAAATGAAAGTGAAAAGGAAATATGTTATCAAATCGCTTATTTGTACTATGCGCAGTTATGTGCATACCTGGACTTGAAACCTGGAGAAGCGAGTGTTGCAGATATTCAAACACGTTCTGCTGCGTTGTATAAAGAATTAAAACAATTTAATCCAGATGGAAAGCTTGATGTTGTAACCAATACAGCAGGTTATGTAGAGTTGGCAAATAATCCGCTTTTGCTGCTTTTATCCACACCTCCAGCCGCTCCTATTCGTGTCATAGATGACCTTAAAAAAATGCAGCTTCGAAGCAAAAATCAAGGTGATGAGGCACGTGAATATTTAGAAACCCAGAAGAAAACGAAAGTATCACCGGATACAAAAATAAATAATAGCGTTACCTTAGATTTTGCTAATTCCTATTTAGTTGCGCACTACTGTGCATCTGTTGGTCTATCTTGGGAAGAAGTGAAATCATCTCCTGTAATTACTTTAGAAATGGTCAAGAAAGCATACCAAAAAAAAGCCAAAGAAATACATCCGGATAGAAATCCCTTGCCTCCATCCTTAAGTAATTGTCCGGAACAGAGCCTTAACCGAATTAAAGAAAAGAAAACTGTACAGTTTGAGCGGCTAACAGATGGTAATAAATCGATAGAAGAAACATTTAAAAGTTATGGTAATAATCATCTTATCATTCCTTGGCAAACATTTAGCAATGACGAAAATTTAATGATTTCTTACGCGCATGATTATTGCTTCAGGCATTTTGCATATGATCAATTTTCTCTAGAAGTTTCGAAAAGACAAGCTCTACAGAGACGCGAAATTTCTACTATC
>LSTE01000117.1 GCA_001644445.1 Gammaproteobacteria bacterium SCGC AG-212-F23 | reverse complement strand
GACAAGAATGCTCGGGATGACACGAGTGCACACTGGATCCCGCGGACAAGCCGCGGGACGACGGAGTTAAATGAATTATACAACAACGCCTTTTGAAAAAAGGGATTTGTCAATACCACGCGCAGCGCACAAAAAAAATTAAGAATAAACCATCATCACATCATCGTCCGTGAACGTCTCGCGCAATGATTGTAATAATTGATCTGTAGGTGCGACCAACCATTCTTTGCCCAATTGCAATTGTGCTTTTGCGTTTTTGCTAGCGTAATCAATGATAACAGGACATTGGCCACCTTTATGTTTTTCTAAAACAAAAGCGAGTTTATTAAAGTCTTCTTGTTTTTCAGGTGATAAACAGACTTTTAAATATTTCGCATGCCGCTCACGCGCTTGATTCATGGAAAACATTTCTCGACTCAATAAACGATATTGATTGCTAAATTCATCAATGCCAATCTCGCCGCTGACAATGACTAAATTATCTTTAATTAATAACTCGCGATATTTCTGATAATTTTCGGGAAAGATAACAACATCTATTTGCGCAGAATTATCATCCAAGCCAATCACTGCCATACGATCGCCGCGTTTTGTTTGGATTAAACGAATGCTAGCAATAATACCTGCAACGGTGACAGATTTGTTACCTTCAGGACGTGCGTCTGCTAAACGGTATTGGATAATATGATTTAATTCGTTGAGGTAACGTTGTATAGGATGTCCGGAAAGATAAAGTCCTAGCGTTTCTTTTTCGCCGAGTAAGCGTTCGTAATCATTCCATAGGGGAACTTTTACATAATCGATGGCAGGTGTGGTATCCGTCAATACAGCAAATAAATCTTGTTGTCCCGCAGATTGATTACGCGAATGTTGGTCCGCGTTTTGTAAGGCAAGATCAATGCTCGCCATCAAGCTTGCACGATGCGTGCCAAATCCATCAAATGCGCCTGCTTTAATGCAAGCTTCAATGACACGACGATTGACTTTGCGTGAATCCACACGTTGACAAAAATCAAATAAATTTTTAAATACACCATCTTTATTACGCGCAGCAATAATTAAATCTAACGCGGCTTGTCCTGCGCCTTTGATTGCACCTAAGCCATAGGCAAGATTTTTTTCGTCTAGCGCTTTGAAAAAATAATCGCTGTGATTAATATCAGGCGGTGCGATTTTTAATCCCAAAACATCGCAGTCTTCAACAAAATGCACGACTTTGTCCGTGTGGTCCATATCAGCCGATAACACCGCGGCCATATATGCTGCGGGATAATGTGCTTTTAGCCAAGCGGTTTGATAAGCAATTAATGCGTACGATGCAGAATGGGATTTGTTAAAACCATAACCTGCAAATTTTTTCCATAAGATCGAAAATATAGGTTGCTGTTTCTTCAGAGACACCACGTTCGATAGCACCTTTACAAAAAATTTCTCGTTGCTTGGCCATTTCTTCCGGTTTTTTCTTACCCATGGCGCGACGTAATAAATCAGCAGCGCCTAGCGAATAACCTGCGAGCACTTGCGCAATTTGCATCACTTGTTCTTGATACAAAATCACACCATAGGTAGGACGTAAAATGGGTTCGAGTTGCGGATGCGGATACATTACTTTGGCGCGTCCGTGTTTACGATTAATAAAATCATCCACCATGCCAGATTGCAATGGACCTGGGCGAAAAAGTGCGACTAGCGCAGTAATATCTTCAAAACAATCGGGTTGCAAACGTTTTACTAAATCTTTCATGCCGCGGGATTCTAATTGGAAGACGGCGGTGGTTTGGCAAGATTTTAGTAGTTCGAATGTTTTAGTATCGTTGGTGGGAAGTAAATGAATGTTAACAGCTGTTTCGCCATTTTTTTCGCGGAATTGATTAATCGTTTTGACTGCCCAATGAATAATTGTCAGTGTGCGCAATCCTAAAAAATCGAATTTTACTAAACCAACAGCTTCTACGTCATCTTTATCGAATTGCGTGACAATATGTTCAGGTTCATCCGCTTCACAGTATAAAGCGGTGAAATCAGTGAGTTTACCTGGGGCGATGACAACACCACCTGCGTGTTTACCGGCGTTACGTGTAGTGCCTTCTAATTTTTTAGCGAGGTCGAAGAGTGTGCGTACATCATCTTCTTTTTCGTAGCGTTCGCGTAATAAGGCTTCTTGTTCTAACGCTTTATCTAACGTCATTTCTAATTCAAAGGGAATTAATTTTGCTAATTTGTCGACATGACCGTAACCCATGCCTAAGACGCGGCCTACATCGCGTAATACTGCGCGTGCTGCCATCGTGCCGTAAGTAATAATTTGTGCGACACTTTCACGGCCGTGTGTTTGCATCACGTAATCAATTACGCGATCTCTGCCTTCCATGCAAAAATCGATATCAAAATCAGGCATAGATACACGTTCAGGATTTAAAAAACGTTCAAACAATAATTCATGTGCGAGTGGATCCAAATCAGTAATATTTAATGCGTAAGCGACTAAAGAGCCAGGACCTGATCCGCGTCCAGGGCCTACAGGAATATCATTACGACGTGACCAGCGCGTAAAATCAGCGACGATTAAAAAATAACCGGCAAATCCCATTTTGTTAATCACATCTAATTCTAATGCTAAACGCAAATCATAAGATTTACGTTGAATATTAAACGTAGGTGAGCTTGTATCAAAAGTAATATTGAGTCGTTCTTCTAAGCCTTTTTGTGCTTCTGCGCATAAATAAGTTTCTACGGTGTCATTGTTGGGGACGGGAAAGTGCGGTAAATAATTTTTCCCTAGTGTGAGTGTGACGGTGCAGCGTTTTGCAATTTCAACCGTATTTTGTAGAGCTTCTGGAATATCAGCAAACAAAGCACACATTTCTTCGGGACTACGGAAATACTGTTGTTCACTGTATAATTTAGGTCGGCGTGGATCGGCGAGAATAAATCCATCGTGAATGCACACGCGTGTTTCATGTGCGTCGAAATCATCGCGTTCGATAAAACGTACATCGTTGGTGGCAACAATAGGTAATGCTTTTTTTTCTGCAAAATCTAGAGCGAGTTGGTTGTAATGTTCTTCTTGTGGACGTCCGGTGCGGCGTAATTCTAAATAATAACGATTAGGAAAATGTGTTTGCCAAAAAGTTAAGGATTTTTTAATTTGGTTTTCTTCATGATTTAATAATGCTTGACCGATATCGCCTTCTTGCGCGCCGGATAAAATAATTAAACCTTCGGCGTATGTTGTTAGCCATTCTGTTTTAATCATGGCTTTGCCGTGATGTTGTCCTTCGCGGTAGGATTTTGAAATTAAATTCATTAAATTTTTGTAACCCGTGTTATTTTGGCAGAGTGCGGTGATGCGGTAGGGATGTTTTTCATGATGCAGCCATAAGTCGCTGCCTATGATAGGTTTAATACCGTATTTCAATGCTTCCTGATAAAATTTGACGGTGGCAAATAAATTTCCCTGATCAGTGATAGCAAGCGCAGGCATTTTATATGCTGTTGCGCGCGCAATGAGGGCTGGAATTTGCACAATTCCATCGATCAAAGAATATTCGGTGTGTAAACGTAAGTGTATGAATTTTTGAGTCATGGGCGTTATGGTAGCCGATTATTTTTTTTGTGCTAGTGGAATATTTAAAATCTCCTTTTCAAAAGTGTTATTTCATAAATAGGTTTCTTTTTTTAAGCAGGAGATCTCCGCTAAAAGCATGCGGGGATGACGATG
>LSTE01000116.1 GCA_001644445.1 Gammaproteobacteria bacterium SCGC AG-212-F23 | reverse complement strand
TATCCAGATATTGATATAGCGATAACAGAGTGCAAAGATCTTCTTGTTAAAACTGAAGCAGAGCAAAAATCGAATGTTAGTTTATCTACACCTATTAGTGTATCATCGTTACCTACATCAGCTGCTATTAAAAAAGAAACTCCACCAGACAATAAAACAGTTGCTACTAAAGCTTATTGGGCAGATGAGAGCGATGATATGACAGAGGAAGATTATCAAAAGTCGTTACAATCGACTGATTGGAAGGGAGTTAGAGAAATATACATCGCAGCAGAAGAAGAACGACAAAAAGAAAAAAAAGAACAAGAGGCAAAAACGAAAAAAACAGCTCAATCAACAACATCCACCGCCCCAACAAAATTTTTTCCACAAACGCCACCTAATGCATGGAAACGTTCAAGCTCAAATCGGACTGTTGCTGAAGCTACTGTGACGAATTCAACACGATCGACTGGATGGCGGCGGCAACGTAATCAATGGGGATAATAAAACACTATGAAGACAACTGATATTGTTCAGAGCATAACTCTTGCTATAGAAGAGGAAAATTTCCCCAAAAAGCTTCAAGGATTTCTCAATGATATTAAGAAATTTGAGAAAGCTGATCGCTGGTCTGATGATTTTGATAAATTTTTGAAAGATGTGGATCAATTTATTACGCTGCATAAAACACATAAGAGTTGTGCAATGCAACTTATTTCACTGACTTTAAAAAAAAGGGCTCTAGATACTTTAAAAGAAAAATTAATTGCTGATCGTAATAATAAACAAGATTTGCAAGAGTTTTATAGTTGTTTGAAAAAAAAGGAAAAAGAATTAACTGTTAAAGAAATTTTTCTTGTGGCTTCTATGTGTAAAGCAGGAAAGCTTGTTAAGAAAGATGAAGAGAAGGCAATCGTTTGGTATAAAAAAGGTATAGTAAGACTTCATGTTAACTGCATGCTTTCACTCGCGGCGTTGTACATTGATCGTAAACAAGAAAAAGAATCAAAGGAGACCATTGATCTGATTCAGATTGCTATGCAGAATATTCCTAAGCGTTTGCACAGTGTAGTAATGGATGAGAATACTTATCGATTAGGCTGGGCGCATAAACTTTATGGATTCTGTTTGCGTGATGGATTTGGTATAGATAAAAATCTTTCTGATGCGCTAATTTCTTTTAAAGAAGCCGACAAACACTATTCTTTAGCATCGGAATATGGATATATTGATAACTCACTTTCTATGAATCAACATATTGAACATTGTCAAACTCTTATTGCTGAGGCCGCTAAAGAATCAATTCTTGTTGCTAAAAGTGTTACTGCTTCAGGTGGAACTAGTAAAAAAGCAACATCTGAAAATAAAAAAAATCAAATACTTTGGGCAGATGATGGCGGTGAAATAACGGAAGAGGATTACCAAGAATTTCTAAAAATAGCACTTAATTTTCCAAGTATTCAAAAAGAAGAAGAGCCAAAAACTGCAACCGCAGTACCACAAAAACCTCTATTACAAACACCTGTTAATATCTGGAAGCAACGCTTGGAAATGAGAGATAAAAAAAATTCTACGTCCACTCAAAATACTGTAGCAGTTCCAACTGATACAGCAGTTCCCACTTCAGTTATCGTCACAACTGTAGTTCAAACTAAGGGTTCAGATGATGGATGGCAGCAACCACGTTCTCGAAAAAAAACTTTTTGGTCAGATGCAGTTCCTCAGAATCAACAATCCCAGCAATTTAATTATTTACCGACAGATTTTCCAAAGTTGGCATAATCATCAAGTGGTTTTATCAGGATATTCACAGATATCATTAATCGGACATTCAAAGCAATGTGGCTTGCGTGCCGTACAGATATAACGGCCATGCAAAATTAACCAATGATGAGCATCGTGTAAAAATTCTTTGGGAATTATTTTTATGAGTTGTTGTTCAATGGCCGCAGGTGTTTTCCCTTTCGCTAAACCAATCCGTTGTGTCACACGAAAAATATGAGTATCCACAGCAATCACTGCTTCACCAAAATAAGTATTTAAAATAACATTCGCAGTTTTTCGCCCTACACCCGGTAATGATTCTAATGCTTGGCGTGAGTGGGGAACTTTTGATGCATATTTCTCAATAAGTATTTCGCAAGTTTTTACAATATTTTTTGCTTTAGTATTATAAAGCCCTATGGATTTAATATATTTTTTCAAACCGACTAATCCTAACTGCAAAATTTTTTCTGGCGTATTTGCTTTTTTAAATAAAACTTGAGTTGCTTTGTTGACAGAAACATCGGTGGCTTGTGCGGATAAGATAACAGCGATTAATAACTCAAATGAGCTGTGATAAACAAGTTCTGTTGTGGGTTTAGGATTTATTTTTTGAAAACGGCGAAACACTTCGCGGACTTTGGCGGCATTCAACACAGGCGGCTCCTCTTGCCCAACTTCTGTCATCTATTATACAATAGCGCTCTTGTTTATCTATAGGTCATTTATGCAGCAGAACCCTTATATTAGTATCGTTGTCCCTGTCCACAATGAGCAGGAAACATTAGAGCATCTCTACCAGCGCTTGACCACGGCATTGGATAAGTTAGGAAAACCTTATGAAATTATTTTGACGAATGATGGCAGCACCGATAGAACTGCGATGATACTACAAGAGCTGCACAAAAGACGACCACATCAAATCCGTGTGATTGAATTTAATGGTAACTTTGGCCAACATATGGCCATCATGGCAGGTTTTGAACGTGTGCGTGGTGAAATCATTATTACCATGGATGCAGACTTGCAAAACCCACCTGAGGAAATTTATAAACTCGTACAAGCCATGGAAGCCGGTCATGATGTAGTAAATACTCATAGGTTAGGGCGGCAAGATACTTTGTGGCGCCGTATGGTTTCAAGATGGCACAATAAAATCCGTGCATGGATGATTCCTAAAATTAAAATGCAAGATGAAGGTTGTATGCTGCGTGCTTATCGTCGTAACGTAGTGGATTTAATGGCATCCACGGGTGAAGCCAGTACTTTTATTCCCGCGTTAGCCTTGCAATATGCAAGCAATCCTACCGAAGTGGGTGTGGCACATGAATCACGTCATGCGGGTGAGTCTAGCTATGGTTTTTATCAATTAATTCGTTATAACTTTGATTTAGTGACTGGATTTTCATTGTTTCCACTGCAAGTTTTCACTATGGTAGGCGTGTTAATTTCGGGTTTGAGTTTTTTATTCGTTGTTTATCTAGGTGTGCGTCGATTAATGGTAGGCCCGGAAGTTGAAGGTGTTTTCACTTTGTTCGCCGTGTTGTTTTTCTTAATCGGCATTGTCTTATTGGGTATGGGCGTCATGGGCGAATACATAGGCCGTATCTACCAAGAAGTGCGCAAACGCCCCCGCTTTGTCGTGCGTCATGTACTAGAAACCCAAGCAGCAGATCAACATGCGAGACAAGTTGATTCTGTTTCTTAAAACCTTCCTGTTTTGTTGTGCGTCATGTACTAGGAACCCAATTCTTCTAAATTGCGATGATCCCAGGCCGTAGGCCTGGTAGCTCCACTAGCCTAGGGCAAGCGTGTTCTTTACGCGCCGCCCTAGGTACAAGTGTCACACAATATTTTTTTCGCGCTGAAGGCGCAATCTATATAACATTAATTTTTTGTAATGGTATTTTTTGCTTGTAATTGCTCTAATGTCAATAAAGGTGGAATTTGATCTGAAGTCAAAGCACCTTCGGCAGCAGGTGGGGTTAAGTCTTCTTTGACGATGGCATCGTTGGCGTGGGCGGTAAGTGTGTATAAAGCCAAGCATAGCAGAAAAAGTTTTTTCATTGTTTGTTTCTCCCAAAGTAATAATCTTATAGAATAATCATAACATATAAGTCATTTTATTTATAAGGAAGGGTTTTAATAAATTCTTTTTTGAAAA
>LSTE01000115.1 GCA_001644445.1 Gammaproteobacteria bacterium SCGC AG-212-F23 | reverse complement strand
CTATGTTGCAATGAGTCGTCACCGTGAAAGTTGTCATTTATATGCAACAGATAAAGATATGTCTGCACTTACAAAACGTCTGGGACGTTTAGGCATGAAAGATAGCTTATTAGACTTTCCTCTCGCGTTTGCAGAACGTAGAGGATTTGATATAACAACTATTTTAAAAAATTTACCTAAACACTTAGCAGAAAATATTACTAAAATGAAAGATAATCTCATCGAAAAAATAGAAAAATTATTTCTTCAAGATAATATTAAAAAATCACATATCACGTTAAACGAAATATTATCTCAATATATAGAAATGGAACTGAAACAAACTGATTTAGTTAACGAAATGCGTGCTATGCGTGTAAACGATCCCAAGACAGCTGCTTCATTCTCTGCACAAATAATTGAGCATGCTAATAAAATTAAAACACTGGCACAGGAGACAATGCAACATACTGAAATTAAAACAGTCCTTGAAAAACTTAAAGGAACAAAAGCTCCGACACTCGCACAACAGGGTGGTTTTAAAGCTATTCAGTCCAGAGCAAAAATTAGTCAGCTAACCCAAGAAGATTATCAAGTTTTGATATCGCGTCTAAAAACCATGGCTCGGGCTTGTACACAGGGAAAGGTGCAAGACAGAAGTCGTTCCAGATAGAATTTTATAGCAATATTACAGTGAAATATGCTGACTTATTTGTTATAATTAATAGTGTACCTTAAGGAGTATGAATATATGGTAAAAGCTCGAGTTCTAGCGGATTTAATAGACCAAACACCGCTGACCAAATCCATGCAAATGACATTAGCATCTCTTCATTTGGAAGGCATCAAGCTCTCGCCAGAATCAATTGCCGACCTTCAGTTGGTTGAGGCCGGTAAGCTCTCAAAAAAAGAAGCTGTTGCGAGAATACTTGCTCGTGTCCAAAAATAGCCTAGCTGCTGACCCTTATCTCTATCCTGGTTCTTCTGTTCTAATTAATAAATTTGGCCTTAAAAACCAAGATGCGTTACAAGAAACAGAAGGCTTTATTTTCGCCTTAAAAAATCTTGAACCATTACCCACCGGTAATTTTGACTATAATCATCTAAAAGCCATTCACCATCATTTTTTTGGTGATATATACGAATGGGCTGGCCAAGAACGAACCGTTGATATTGCAAAAGGTGATTGTTATTTTGGCCATAAGCAATATATTACTAAAGAGCTAAATAAATTATTTTTAAAACTTAAAACAGACAATTATCTACGTGATTTACCACATGATGCATTTTGTAAAAAAATTTCTTTTTATTTTAACGAAATTAATGCAGCACATCCCTTTCGCGAAGGCAACGGCAGAACACAGCGAGCATTTTGTGATGCACTTGCTAAACAAGCAGGATATTTTTTGGATTGGAGAAAAGCTGATCGAGAAGAATATATTCACGCAAGTATCGCTGGGTTTTTACATGGAGATTACACAGCGATGTGGTCAGTGTTAAAAAATATTACCACTCCGTTAGATCAAACTCATAAAATAGATGGTATTACACTAGAAAAAAATATGTTGGCGCTTTTAAAAAACTATGTTAACAAACAACTCGAATTAACAGAAAACGTCCTGAAGAAAAACCAATCTCTAATAGAAAATATAGAGCATTCTAAAACGACCAGCGAAAAAATATTATCTCTAAACAATGAAATCAAGAAGATGGAAAAAGAACTATGTAACGATTCTAATGCAATATTAATATTAAAACAGAGCAAACCAATCCCTCTTCAAAAACAAGGCGGTTTCTCAAGCATCCATCAGCGATTTCAAAAAAATGAAATGGCGGCAGAAGATATACACTCTGTGTTACATTATGCAAAAAATAATGCTTTTACCGCTATCCAATTATTAGGTCAGAAAAGAACTAAATAGAAGTACCACTAGTAAATATGATTTTAGTATCAAACATCATTTATATTGTTTTATTTAACTCCAGATAATTTCGAATTCTAACAAGACCCATATACCCCTCCTTAGAAATAATATCAAAAGGTGTTATAGAATTAAAATCAGCATTCGGTGTTGTCATCCAACGATAAACTAACTCTTTGTTGAATGGATAAGCTTGCCTTAAATATTTGTGAATAACTAATAAATTCTCGACTCTCTCCTGCATATCTCTATATTCAGGTAAACATCTTTTGCCGTGTTTATAATAATAAATGCTAGTTAACGTATTAGGTGATAATCCAAGCATAATGGCTTGCTGTTTGTATGTTAAGTTCCAATGTTCAAACAACCTTACAATTATCCGTGTTTGTTGTTTTCGCTCTTCTTCTGTTAAAGAAGACTCTTTACTGTCAACCATGGCATGTTTAGTATGAACCATATCCACACCCCTCAATTATCGTGATTATTTATAAAAAATAGGTAATATTTTTAGTAGCAACATAAAACACCAGTCCCATTTTAATGGGACTGGCATCATCATTTAAAATTTTATCTTAGCAAAATTGCATCACCCGTAGTTTGAGCCAATCCTTGCGTAATATTAATAACACCATTGGCGCCAATAGATGCGGCTTGTTTTTTCAACTCTTCTGCAACAGAGGATTGTGCATGTTCAATACCAACAATATTATAATTTTCAGCAGAAACCCTACCTACAACAGTATAATATTTGGGATTTTTGTTGCCTGCATAAAATAGTTTTACATTCTGAGGATTAGTCGATGCGCTTTTAATTTGGGTTGTTGACATTGCATTTCCATCGCTTACCAAATTTTTGACATCTGCGGTAGAACAGCCTGATAATGCCACTGAAAGTGCGATCAATAGTCCACTTGCTTTTATTGCCGTTTTATTTCTTACTATCATTAATTTCTCCTTAAAAAGTTAAAATTACACATTTCTCGTTTCCAAAGGATTGATATCGAATTTCCCAAAAAAATTAGGATGCTCGAAATATCGTACCTTTTTACAACGAATTGGCTTAGTACCATGCAAAAAAACAATTTGCTCATCATACGGTAATTCACGAATTTCATTGATTGGTATAAGATCAACGCCAGTTTCATGAATACTTTCTCCATCACCACTCGAAACAGTATTACCAAATACTTGAAATGTTTTGCGTGAATCGCCTTTGTTAGTAGAAAATGTTTTTGTTAAAACAGTTTTTTTACCGCCTAATGTTTGAATCCACTCCATCGTTTTTGTGTCATCATTTGTGAAAATTTGTTTAAGCGGGACACCTTTAAAAAGGTCAGGTTTTTCAAACATTTCAACTTGACTCAACGTTTGAAAAACTGTCCAAATCACAACACCTCTTGCTCTTAAAACTTCAATGCATTTTTCAACATCTGGCGTGTAGCCTAATTGGGCAAGCTCTTCGAGCAAGAAAAGGATTTTTTTCTTAGGTAATTTATGTGGACTTGTTTTAACTATCATGCTCATTAAAAGTGATAAGATCATTCTCACTAACCTATTATGCTCTTGCACTTGGTCTTCAGGCAAAATCACAAAAATGTCCATGTTCCCTTCTAAAAATTCGTCCAAGTTAAAACTACTTTCTGAAAGAGTTTCTTGTAAATTACTGTCACCCATCCAATCAATCTGTCTATAACTCGTAGAGAGAATGCTACCTCTTTCATCAGAACCAACACGCTTAATTTGATTTGCGGCAGCACCTGCTCTTCCATCTAATTGCGCCATTTGGTTAAAGGTTATTTCTGCCTCTTCACTGGATTCCGACATTAAATGAAAAAGTGTTGTGAGATTACGTTGGGCTGGATCAAGGCTCATCATATAATCAATATAACCACGAATTAATATTTTGGCGTTTTCATCAAAATGGGTAATTGTTCCGCCTTCATTAATAACAAATGATGCAGAAAATGTATTGATCATACGATCGCGCTCTTTTTTATCGGTGGGGATCCAATCAAAAGGATTAAATCTATACTCTTGTAAAAGTAATGCAGATTTTCCCCGAGAAAAATCTTCGTTTTTTATTACTCCAAAAGGATCAATCACAATAACTTGTCTTTTAAGCACCTCAGAACGATAACGGGCGGTGACTGCCCATAGTTCCCCTTTAATATCAAATACGAACACAGGTCCATCATGTGATAACAATATAGGAATACTCGACGCTGTGGTTTTCCCCCCACCGGGTGGAGAAATTGTTAATTTGTTAGAAATAGGAAGGTAAATAGGCCTATTGTGGCTATCATTTCCTACAAATGAACCGTTATCTGAATGATGAACATTCATTTTTTCTAAATCATGGTCTGTTGCCCAAGATGCTGAGCCGAAGTTACCGCTAGTCTGACCAGATGATGCCGTTTCATCGAATTGCATTTTTTTGATAATTGCTCTCATGATTGTAACAATCACCATCAACATAATAAGAGGGACAAATGATAATGCATTCCGCTGCATACTTTTTCCCGTTTCAGATAATATCTGCCACGTTGGAATCCATATTTTTTCTGAAAGAATTTTGTAGGGAATCATGAAAAATGCAACATTTGACAAAATAATAATGATTAATAAAATACCTATTACTTTAGTAAAATGGTTCAACCAATGGATAGGAATTTTGTATTTTTCCCTCGAGAAATAGACGTATATTAATAAAAATGTCGATAGTAAGACATAAAAAAGGTTCTGGTAAAAAGTAACTAAAAGAGGCATTTCAATTAACTGATTTTCAGGCGAATTGGAAAATTTTATAATATGCAATATTTGCAAAGGATATATTAACAAAAGTGTCGGTATAATTGCTAATAATAGGTAGGTAATTTTCATTCTTACTGAAAAATCAGAATGGTTAGAATGAATGAACATCCATACCTCCTAATGTATTATTAATTGCCTTAATGCGATAAACATAATTTTTTGTTTCTTCCGGAATGTCTAAATCATCAATGGTCTTTGCAACAGGATTTTTTTGAAGAGCCTGCATAATACGATGACTTCCCGCATTATAGGCTGCGAGTGTTAAATCCCAATTTTTAAATCTTTGATATAAGGCAGATATAAATTTTAGTGCTACATCAGTTGAAGCTGTTTGTTTAAATCGATCCGTTGATGATATCCCATATTCTTTTGCCACCGAAGGCATTAACTGCCAAATACCCGCAGCACCTTTAGGAGAAACAACTTGATTCTGATAATTACTTTCTACCATGGGGACAACTGCTATGCCTGACGGCAGCCCCATCTCTTCTGTTTTTTTTAACACATAATCTAATTTACCATGATGGGCTGCGGTCATGAGTAATTGTTTTACTTTTCTATTTGTTGCCCAATCATCTTGAAATGATTTTTGCTTAATAAAGGAAGGTTTATTTTTTGAATGAACTTGAGGGATTCTTAAAAACAGCTTCTTATGCCGCATTATTTCACTTTCGGTTGTATTAATAATACCACCATCAATGGTTGGGTGATCTATGGTTCCTATATCAGTTGTACGTTCTAAGTATCCATTCATAGATTGATATCCATCTGGAATAACAATAATTTCTTTGGAAGAATTCACGTTTTTCTCTGAATCTGATGAATGACATCCTGTTAAAACAATCCCTAACAAAATAAAACAAAATATCATTTTTCTTTTATTCATGTCGTTTCAACCTTTATAAGGACTAGGAAAAACAATGTCTTTGGTAACAGAAATATTAAACGTATACCCTTGGCGAATTTCCAGCGTAGGTTGGATATTCATATTTTTGGCAGTTAACATTGTGCCCGTATTAGCGAGGTTAGTTCCCAAGCTTTGTGCTAACGTTTGACCAACTGTAGGCGCTTGAAAAGGGCTATTGTTATTTTGTGGCTGACTTAATTGCGCACCTGCACTCAGTACACTCATTAAAATGACTGAACCAAATATTTTACTATAGTGATTGTTCACTTTATCGTTAAAGCCGGAATAACCACTCATATCAACCCCAGGCATGCCCTCTAAATTAATACTCTGACCATTTGGAAAAAGAATGCGTTTCCAAACAACTAACACTCTTTCTTGGCCATAAGCAATTTGTGCGTCATATAGCCCGATTAATGTTGAACCTTGAGGAATAAGTAGAAATTTACCAGAAACAGAATCATAAACATTTGAACGAACTTGGCCCTTAATCTGTCCTGGCAAATCAGAATTAATTCCTGTGATAAGAACCCCAGGTATTACAGTCCCTGCCTGTACTTCATAAGGACTAATAGGATCCTTCAACATAGAGCCTAAATAATCGCTATCCATCATTTGCACTTGTTTTTGTAAAAAGGATTTTTTTTCTTGTTGCATATTTTGATCTATTCCAGAAGCGGGAGCATCATTTGACATCAATGAAGAAGTCATTTCTGAATGAGAAGACATAGCCTGTTTATCATCTAACAATTGATTACTGTTAATAGGTGCGCCCATTGCTTTTTGTAAATCTTGCTGAAATTGTTGCCCATTTTCATCATCTGTATTGGTTGTATTATCATCAAATGATTTCATGATATTTTTTGATTTAGTGGTATTTTTTAATAGATTTTGTTTACCAATTGGTTTGATGAGCGTTTGGTTTTGATACCAACTGATATCGGATTGACTGGCGATTGATTGTACTTTTGTGCCACTTTCATTTTTTACTGACTTTTGTATATGAGAAGATGTATAGAGATTATGTAGGGTTAAGAACACAATCAGTACTGCTCCGATTATAACCAAGATAATAATACTCTTTTTTAAAACAATTGTTTTTGGATATGTTTTTTGATTCATAGTCTCACCTGTGCTTATCTATAACAGTGATTTGTAATAATAACTGTCGATTGACTTTGCCCTACACCCATAACAAGAGCAGCTTTATTAAAAATTTTATCTACTACAAAATAAGGGGGTTTTGAACGATAATTTACAACTTCCTTATTGCTGCCGTTGATAACAAATAACACAGGCATATCTTTATTTGATATATCTCCTGGAAATTGGATATAGGTATGAGAGCCATCATCAAATACGCGTGTAGGCTTCCAAGATGGCATAGGCTTAAAAAATCCGTCTGACCCAATCTGATAACTAAAGTTTAAAGTATTAAGATTCACATTTGGAACGCTAGCGATAGTAGGATTGTTTTCGGTAGTTACATCTTCATTGTTTATTGCATTCACCATTTCATCAGGGTACCAAAAACTTACACTCTTAGTTGCGCTGGCATCCATAGAGGAAACTAGCTTTAAATTATAAATACGTTTATTCGTTGTAATAACCATATTTGTGCTCAAGTTTGGTAACGCGGGTTTTATTAAGATATTTTGCTGCTGGGATAACCCTGATCCTGATACAGCTGCTGCATATGACCAACGACTAGGATCACCGGATGTTACATTGGTAAACTTTTCTCCTGGCTCAAGAGAAACAACTACTTCTTGAAAAGGCGTCGCTTTCACAATCGGTTGTTGTGCCGCATTATAAGCAAACTTGACAAATCCTTCTGTTACAATATTAGGTGCTTTACCTGATGTAGCATATTGGTTAAAAGCACGTTCTAGGGCAGGATCATTTCCATACATCAAATGAGCATCTGTTTTTCTGACTTGCACTTGTACTAGATGAGGCTTTACAGATATTTCATTCGCACTAAAAAAAGGCTCATTTTGAAAGCTTTCTGTTGTGCAGCCCGATAAAAATACTAGAACTAGACTGATAATTAAAATATTTTTCATACCATTTATCCTTTCATTTATTTAGATTGACTTTGTGACCAAGAAATATCAGTAATATAAAATCCAAATGGATTTTCAGAGACGAAGTGAGAATTAATTTCGCCAAATTTATAAGTTAAATTAGCCACCCATCGGCTTGTATCTAAAAGAGTACCGCCAGTTGTACTATGCTTTGTTTCATCCCACGTAACTTGCCAAGTATCCTTACTAATTGGTAATGCATTAACAATGTTCACTGTTACACTATATTGTGAAGCTAATTCGAATGGATTATTTTTTTGATAATATTCATGAAAAAAATTAATCGCATTATTGGCAGTGTAAGCATATAGTTTGTTTAAAAGTGTTTTTTCTGCTTCTGCGTCGTTGATAACGGTTCTAGCATTCATAATGAACTGGTTTAATGCGAAATTAATGAGTTTTTGATCATGAATCGACATATCACTCATTGCTTTAACGGCATAAGGCATTCCATTTGTGGTTTCAACAACGAAGGGTTGTACTCTTGATTCTGTCGCTATTTTCCCTACAATCATTGCAAGTATAATAATAATTACAATAGATGAAAAAAATGCGCTTTGCCAAAAACGAATCATCTTGGTCATATTCATATATCTATCATTCCATTCAGCACGTCCTTCTGCACCTTTTACATAAGGATTAGTTATTGAAGATGTATATGCCTCACCTTTTTCTTTTTTTCTTCCAAAAATTAATTGTTTAATATTCATAGTGAAATTCCTCATTGTTTTGGACGACTAGTTGATGAATATGATTCCTGGCTAGAAATAATTTCTGATTTGATATCTTTTGCCTGATTGTACATACGCTCAGAAATACCACTAATGGGTTGTTGTGACCCTGGTCCACCTGCTATTTTGCTGGCAATACTTTTAAAGTGATCAGAAACATGACCTCCCACAGCTTTGCTAAGATGCGCCATGGAACCTCCAACTGCTGCACCCGTTGCCATCACTGAGTTTCCTCCTGTTGATGCACCTCGTTCAAAATGTGCAGCTGCGTTATAACCAGTACTACCCGCAATTTTGGCAGCGCCTTGTATAGCACTTGAGGACAGTTGAACAGCGGGTAAAACGTTTTGTGCATAATGAACAGCAGATATTCCTAATGCTGCGGCATCAATTCCCCGTGTTTCTTGAATAGCACCTGTTACCATACGTGCTAATTGATTCGGCAAATTTTTTGCAATAAGCCAAAAAAGCATAGATGCGGTTACAATCCAGGCATAAACATCCAACCCTGATTGCTTTAATTGATCCGCATCAGTCGGGATGAATCCTGCAATCATTGTCATGGTTTGGCTGCCCGCGGCAACTACCAAATAGATTGCAAGTAATTTCACACAATTTCCCAAAATCACATCTAATGTTTGTCGTGCAATTTGGGTCGTAACTCCCAATGCAGCAAATCCAAGAAAAAAAGAGGCCACCGAAATTAATGCAGTAGTAATAATCAATGTAACAGCTAAATCTAAAGCGATACTGATGAAAACAAATAGAATAATAAGGTATACAATTGACAGTACAATTAGACTAAATCCTGCTGTCAGAAGACTTGATTGCTGGATAGGTGTAATAATCTTATTACCAAGCGCAACACCTGCTGAGACCAATGATGAAGGGTCAATAGGCATATGTGTGAGAGTGCTGCCCATTGCCTGTGCTGTTTTCAATATATCCATGAGCCAAGAGGGGTTTAACATAAGCGTGTAAAAAAAAGAGATAACGAAAAATTTTTTAATAAAACTGGGCATACTTTCTGAAAACGAATGCCGATCAAATGCATACCACAAACACATCCAAACCATATTAATGGTAACTAAAGATATAAATATCCACAGCCCCCATTGTCTGAATTGCTCCACATATCCATGAAATGTTGCCATATAGCTTTCAGAAGCACGCGTTAAGATTTCCATATGGTTACCTTTTACTCCGGAGGCGGATTTAAATAATGCCCTGATGTACCGTAAACGGGCACAGCTGTTGTACCTGATGAAATAACTTTTTCTAATTCTGCCCTAGAGCTTGCTTCATTTTGTACTTGGTTTGCGTAATATGCAGTCTCTGCATTGGATTGTGCCATGACTGTTTGTCTCAATAGCTGAATCTGTGACACCGTTTCAGATGCCATTTGTGATGAGGCTTGGATTGCTTGCACTTGTCCTGTTGCAGATTGAGACTGATGTTGCAAAAATGCGAGTCGTCTATTTTCATTTTGGAAATCTTGAGCACTAGTGCCCAACGACTGCAACACCCCATTGAGAGTGTTCAATGTCATGTTTGAGTTATTTCTATATTGTTGAGAAAAATTTTGAGGTGATTGATAGCCTGGATATGCTTGTCGAAATTTATTATCAAGATCTGATGCAGCATAAGAAATACCGTTTGTTTGTTGCATCACAACGCCAAGATTATTAATAAGTCCCTGTGCGTTACTCCATTCATACTGCCCATCTTTTAAATTTGCTAACTCATTAGCAATAAATTTTGTTTGTTGCTTTAGTTGGTCTAGTTGATAACCTAATTGTATTAAGGCAGTCGCATCAATAACAGGTAATAAAGCATTTGCTGTCTGAGAAATGACTAATATAAAACTCAAAATGAATAAGCTAACCCAGTTTTTCATTGATGCCTCCTGTAAAGTATTTATTTCTCCAATAGTCAGACCACTCTAAAAAACCACATTGATTTAACCAATAAAACACCCATTCATTACCATAGTTTTCTTTACATTCAATGAGTTCTTTGCTTTTCTTTTTTGATAAGCCAATAAATGATAGCGCCAGTGGTTTCACATCACTGAGACCCAGATCAACCAATCGGTTACCTTCAGGCGTTGTAATATAGTAATGTCTTTTTGGTACCGCAATTTTTGAAATAATCTCAATTTGCCTTTCTGATAAACCCATTTTTCGATAAAGTTCTTGCATTTCTAATTCCATGGATGAATTAGGCAAATACACCTTAGTTGGACAAGATTCCATAATAGCCGCGGTTGTTGCTGTCAAACATTTTGAACCAGGATCATAAAGATCAGCGAGTGATTGTGTTGCAAATACTACACGAGCATTTTTTTTGCGTAATGTTTTTAACCAGCCTTTTAACTTTCTAGCGAATACATCATGTGATATATAACTCCAAGCTTCCTCTAAAATAATAAGTGTGGGCTTTGTGGCATTAGCTTCTTCTAAATTTGATTCTATTTCGTCAAAAATGTATCTCAATATAGGCAAATAAATCTCTGGTTTCTGATTAAGCAACCAATTCATTTCAAATGTTTGCAAATACCCAGAACGCAATGAATCATGTGTTGCATCTAATAATTTGATTTGCCCCTGCAGCGTATAATAACGAAGTGCGGTTCTCACGACTTCATGCTGAATCTCTGATTGAAGAATTGTTATATTTCTACTATTAATATACTTTGGATGTGATAATGACTCGATTGCATTATGAATGGCAACACGAATATCAGGTGTAATAGAAATATTCTGTAAAAAAATTAAATCTTCAACAAACTGTTCAGCTCTTACTTTTTTACTATCGGTTGATAAATCTGCAAGAGGGCAAAAAGATAGTTCTTCTGCATTACCAATATCATAATAATTTCCACCAAGCGCTAATGTAAATGCTTTATGAGAATAATCTTTGTCAAAAACAAATACTTGAGCATTCTCATAACGTAAAAACTGAGCGATATAAAAATCTAAATAAGTAGATTTTCCAGCGCCTGTTGGCCCTAAAATAATTTTGTGACCTACATCGGCAACATCAGAATGGAAACGAAAAGGTGTTTTACCTGTTGTTGCCGCATAAAATACAGGCGGTGATTTAGAGGGCAGTAAAGAAGACGATGAACTATACGCTGAGCCCGCCCAAATACTATGCAATGGCAATACATGCGCTAAATTAATCGAGTTAATAAAGACACGTCGTACATTACAGCTCCCATGCCCGGGAATCGTGCCTCGCCACGCATCAAACGCATTTACCTCTTCTCTCACACAGGAAAAACCAGATTGCTCTAAATAGCGAGATATATCTTTCGTTGCTTGTTCTAACACGTTGATTTCTTCATGCATTATCACAACTTCACTTGTCCAATATCCAAAGCGAGTTGAACGATTGCTATTTAATAACAAAGCCTCTTGAGTTTGTTGACTCATTTGTAATGCATCTAAATTTACTTTTTCTGACGCTTTTCCAGAAAAAACCTCTTTTATTATTCCAGTAATGCCTTTTACTTTATTATTCCAATTCTTTTGATACCGTTTTATTTCTTTCTCAGCAGTGATTTCACTCAATGGAATAAACCGATTTGACCAACGATAAATGAGCGGGTAAGCACCTAGTTGTTCTAAAAGTCCTGGAAAAGTTTCTTCGTTAAGATAGCCAATAATTGACAATACATAGATATTTTTATTGCCTATTTTAGGAAGATACCCTCCAGAAACATTTTTACGACCCAATACCACATCAATAAAACAACCCTCTTTTGGCACTGCCACAGGAAGTAATTCTCCTGTAATACAGGTATTAAGATAACTTAATAAATCTGCGCTATTTAATTTTTCTAAAATAAAATGTGCACTAATTAGTCCTATACAACGCTCAACAGTTTCATTAAATTGTTTAAATAATTTTGACAAATCCTGATCATTGTCTTTTTGCACTTCCCCTTCTACAAACCAATGCCGAAGTGATTTTATTAATGGTAAGGGGAATTTCCAAACAAAGGTAAGAAATTGAAAATTTTCGTAATGCGCACCTTCAGATTCATACATCTGTCTACGCTCTTCATCAATCAATGCAGAGACAGAATCAGGAAAACAACCTTGCTTGGGGTAGACTATACTCGGAATACGTAATTCATCTACATGAATCATCCATCCATCTTCTAATAATGTCACCATACGATTAAAATTTGCTGTAAGCGCATCAAGCTCTACACCACTGGCCGAATGAATATCAGGTCCTCTGAACTTAAAACTCGTCAAAAATGCACCATCTTTATTGATAATCACACCTTCATCAATTAAATGCGCATAATTCAAAAGATCAGACAATCCTTGCTCTGAACTTGAGTGCTGTTTTGAACTCATACTAACCCCCGCTTCCCTTGATAAAATGGGACACTGGATATCGTTTTTAGAATTTGAGCATGCGCACTTGGATTTGCTTTATAATATTTTTTATAGTGAATATGACGGCGAAATATAGCTAAAATTTGCGAATCAGCACGTGTAACCAAAACACCTATGCTGTATAAAACCATAAAAATAATAAACGCTATAATATCCATGAATGGTACTAAACGTGCAGAAAATGCAATCGGCAAACAAAGTCCAATAAACAGAAAAAAAAGTTGTCGGTCAACACCCATAACAGTGAAATGCCTGTTGAGAGATTTAAAATACACAGCGCTAGTTCCTCTCATTAAAATACTGCCCCACCACCAAACATTGTCGTAACAAAACTGACTGCACCAAATGCAATTGAAAGCCACAAAACAATATTAATCAGTTTCTTAAACCCGTCACCCCATTCGCCAAAAGCTAGCATCAGACACGTGATAACAATCATGATAATAGCTGCAGATAAAAGAAACGGACCACTAATAGCATCTTTTAACGTATTTAATGTGGAATTAAATGGAAGATATCCCATGCTACTTGCAAACGCGGAACGTATTCCTATAAGCGATAACCCAAGGTAAACAATCGCATTTTTAAGCCAATTTTTTAAATTCAAATACACCATTTTTGTAGTCTCCTAATGATAAGATTTCCTTGATAAAGCCTTTTTGATTTTCTCTTCGCTCCACTGAAACGATTGCATCAATTGTATGTAGAACAAGTTGAATGGGCAGCACGGTTAATCCTGCCTCCATAGCAAGATCCATGATGCGTTGAATCGCTTCCTCTGCTCCATTAGCATGTACAGTGCAAATACCACCAGGACATCCTGTATTCCAGGCCTTTAGCATATCTAAAGCCTCCCCTCCTCTTACTTCACCAATAAGAATTCGATCAGGTCGCATTCTCATGGCAGCTCGAAGTAATCCGGTCATATTCACTTCATCACTGGTTAACATGGAGACTTTATTGGATGCTGTACATTGCAATTCAGGCAAATCTTCCAAAATCAAGAAACGCTGATTTTGATCATGCTTTGCCGCCTCAATAATAAAAGCATTTGTCATTGTTGTTTTACCCGAACCAGGACCACCACAAACTAAAATATTTTTACGATTGCGAACCAATAATTTAATTATTTCAATCTGATTATGAGTAATACGATTCGTTTTAAGATAATCTTCTAAAGTAAATACCATTTCAGATTTCTTCCTGATGGTAAAACTCGGAGAAGATACGATGGGCGGAATTTGTGCGGTAAAACGCTCACCTCGCATTTCCTTATAAACAGGTAGCTCCGCTTCAATTCGCGGATTTTGTTGTGTCACTACAAAATTATGAATTCCTGCTATTCCATTTATAATAGAAAATGCTTGTGCTTGTGAAAAATCAGCTAAATAACTCAACCCTTTTGTGCTGCTATCAATCCAAAGTTTTCCATCGGGATTTAACATGATCTCATGTATATCAGGGTCTTTTAGTAACGATATGATTTGGACACCCAAATCATAATGTAATTTGTCATATAATCTACTTTGGCTTTCTGAGAAATTTTTCATTTTAATCCCTTTGTTAAAAATTTTTTACCTTATTTCAATTTTTTGATGAGCCATTATTTTTCATCGCGGATTTAATCTGACTAAATATTTCCTTACGATGTATTGGTATTGGTCGCGGAGCCTGTATGGCCAGGCAAACAACTGATTCTTCTATGCGTACAACTTTTACCTCAATGTCATTGCCAATAACGACTGATTCATTAAGACCTCTTCCAATTAATAACATTTCTACTCCTTATTTTTTTCTATATGTGTCCCAATTGAATACCAGCAAAATTCCATTCTCCGAAAGTCGATCATCTGTCGATTGTCCTATTCTATTTGCTAGATCAGTAGCATTCCGATTACTTATCACTACAGTACATCGTTCTTTGAGTTCATACCGCGCATTGATAACATCAAATAATAATTTTCTTTCCATCTCAGATGGCGCTCCATCTTTAGTAATTGCTTCTGTAATTTCATCCAACACTAAAAAGTGAACGCGTTTATAAAAATCAATAAATGCTTGATATGCAGCATATGATTCATATCGTTTTTCTTGGAGTGTTTTTAAAAATAATAATGAAGGCTCGTAATGTACGCTATAACCCATCTTGGCAATGGTTTGATACATGATCAGGGATAATAAAGTTTTACCCGTACCAGGATTACCTAACAACTTAAGTGTACAGCCATTCTTTAATCGGTCTGAAAAAGTAGATGAAAATCTTTCGGTAATTTCTTTTATACGTGTTTGGGTGGGAATATGTGTGTGATAATCATTAAATGTTTTTCCCTTAAACCGAAGAGGAACTTTTTCAAGATACTGCTCTATCTGCTCTATGCGTCTTTTTTCTTGGTCTTTACGTAAAGCTTCTTGTCGATATGCATCAAGATCATCATAGGTCATAATATTTGCTATCACTCAACTCTCCCCCCATTCCCTATGTCATCAATCCAATTTAATCCTTTTGAATAATCCGATTGATCGTTATCTGTAAAATAGATTGGGTTGTTTTTTGTTGGACTATCCGTAGATTTTTTTAATTGCCCTTCAACAACTTTTACGAGGTATTTTATTCCAAAATTACCTTCCGTAGCTTTATCTGCAATATTATAAGCCTTGATAAAAAGATCAGGGGTTGCTCCAGCAAGATATAGCTTTTCTATGATTAACATAGTCTCAGGGTAGTGAAAATATTTTGCTGGAAACCCCTGTTGAACTAATACGCTACGAATTACTTCGGCGTTTGTTCCATTCCCCTCGTTTTGCGTGCCAAGGTTTTTTTTATCCAAAATGAAAACGTCTTGCGCGTTATATAATTTGTTTTTGTTTGTAGTATTGTTTGTAGTATCTGTTATTGCTTGGCAACTTTCGTCCGATGGTCGGCCATTTTGGCGCGATGCTGGTGCACTTTTATCAGATCGATTAGCTAATTTTGCCTTATCATAATAATCAATAGGTTGTGGGCTATTTGCAGGAGAAGAATAGTTTTCTCTAATCCATTGATTACAAATTTCCGGATAAAATTTGAAATATTTGGTTTTATCAAAATGATAGCGCGGATTGGGATTCTTATGGATAGTTACTACGTTTAATGAGACAAGTAAATCCAAACCTTCACTAATCGCTTTTTTGCTATAAAATCCTAAACAACCGTTTACTAAGTGTTCCATACTAAAAAATAGATAGGCGTTTTCATTATGCGGGCGGCCATCACCGTGCACCTCAGCAATATCATTTGCCCGTCGATAATAATCATCATTACGAATTTTCCAGTCATGCCAAGCAGCAAAAAATGTGAGTAACAAAGCTGCGCAATGGTGTTCTCGGCAAAATTTTATCTGCCACTCATGAACTTGAATATATCGACTATTTACAGGGTGATGCATGCAGGAGGATTTCACATTCCACCTCTGCATATCCAATTCTGATTATTTTTAACTCTTAACATGTCCTTTTGCTCCAATCCAACTAACCAAAGCTCTACTATTCTTACTTTAATTAACAACCATGTTATGTTTATATAACAAACTTGTTATTAAATCAATATATTATTAACAAATATGGTACTATTTATTGATCAATTTGGGATTTTGTTTTAAAATCAATGCACTGAATGACAAATGAAGTAATTAATGTGGCCCACATATCCTCGCTTACAATAGATAAATCTGAGCTTCAAATACTCGCAAAAAACCTACGCATGCTTTTAAATGCCAAAGGGGTGTCTGAATATGAAATAGCGCAGTCATTAGGCATACCATTTATGACGGTCAGAAGAATTGTTTCGGGTGAAACGGGAGACCCCCGTATTTCTACACTCAAGTTGATAGCTAGTTATTTTAACGTTAGCATTGACTCGCTATTGGAAGAGAACGACTCAAAATCTCCTGATTTTCTGACTAAACGAATGCCCCAATTCATTCCTATATTGGATTGGGACATTGTGGCCAACACAAAATCCATTGAAGATATTGACTTAAGCGAATGGAACGACTGGCATCCTATTATCCCTGAAGAAAATCTATCACTAAGCAAATCTGCTTTTGCTTTGGCGAGTAGACACTCTATGCAACCTCGATTTCCCATGGGAACATTATTTATAATTGACCCTAATGAAGCTCCAGCTGATGGTGATATCGTTTTAATAAAAATGAAATCGGACGGAGAGCTATCATTAAGAGAGCTTATAATCGATTCGCCAAAATGGCAATTACAGCCTGTAGTATCAGGATCAGAAGTTCTTTATTATGAAGAAAATCAACATCAAATTATCGGTATTATTATTCTTACGATACTGCACACGAGAAAAGATAAATAATATCGAAAAAAATACCGCTATTTCATAACACATGACATATAGCAAGGCGCATTAAACTGCAACAACGCGGCCTTTACAATCTTGGCCGTATAAAAGTATCACATACGCTTTGTTTTTTTTGAATAGATAATTTTTTTATGATTGACTCTAAAAAATCTAATGCAATTTTATAAATCCCAGGACTTTGCGACTCCCTCGGCCCTGCCACATTAAGTACTTTAATGTTATGTTCATTTATCCATTGTATTATTGATTCAGCCATATTTTGGCGATCTGATAGATCTATAACTAGATGAGGTTTCTTTTTCGAAACCACTTCATTAATAGTTAAAATTGTTCCATCTGTGACCTTGATAGGCTTTGAGGGTACCAATATTAACGTTGCATCAGAGTCCACAATATTCATCTTGGTTCTTTCGCTATAATCGTCAGTTTTTGTTTCTTTTAACCGATATTTTTGATGAATCGTCCCATCTTCTGCTTTTCTACCTTTAGGACACCAACCTCCATGAGGTATTTTGGTTATAATAGCAACATCTAGTGCAGCTCGATCAACTCCTGTTTGTCCACCCGAGACAATTTTTTCGATCATGTGCTCAGCTCCTCTTTAAACTCAAATATTTAAATGGTGTAAAATCTTTTTTAAAATCATAGACATCTATACCAGTTTTTAATTTTATATAATCAACAAGAATATTTGCTGGATAGGAAAAAATTATACTATATGTTAATTTAACTAGAAAGCTGATAATAACAACATGAAAAATATCTGATAGTGGTATTGAATTTAATTCCATCATTAATATTGCTAAGAGCGAATACAATGCTTCTGAAAAACTTGACGAACCAATACTTCTTAACCAAAAATATTTTCCCTTTACTAACACTTTCCATCTCGTAATTATGAATGAATTTATTAAATTTGCTGTAATATACGCTAGAAAGCCACCCATGTTAATTTTCATCAATTCTGGGCCTAAAACATGCGCATAAATTACACTTTCTTTAAAAAAACTCGGATGGGGTGCATTTATTACCATCTGACAAATTACTATAAATATAGTTTGAGCTACAAATCCAGATATAATTATGGTTCTTGCGATTCTATATCCATATATTTCTGCGATAATATCATCTAGAATAAAAATAAAAGGCGAAGTTAAAGTTCCGCCAAGAAAAAACAAAGAATCTGTCCCAATATAACGATTCGTTAAAATGGCATTACATAACATAATACTCATATACATCATACTAAGAACAACTATAAATTTGTAACCTGCTAGGTTAGGCATCCCAGTAGTCATTATTTTTTCTCTATTACTGTTCACTATGATTTTCCTATATTATTTATTAGACGAAGCACCGGAGTATTTTTTTTGCCGAAGACAAGAATATTTTTTACTGAAAAATTATTCATCTTCAGACCAGCAAGCAATCCTATATAAAACGATTGTGCCGCATCAAATTCTTGTATTAAATTTTCTGAAAATGCGATATCTCGTGGATCCATGAGAAAAACCTCTCCTGTATCAATATTTGTAAAACTCACATTCTGTTTTCGATCATGATACCGAAGACGGAATATCCCATATCTTGGATAGGGATAACTGTTTATTTTTTTCTTTTTCTTAGACAAGTTGGAATCAATTTTTTTCATGTTTGTAGCATATTCTATACCTATATAACATGCTTGAACTGGATGTAACCCATGCAATATATCCATATCAAATACGATATCTTTAATTGTTGCTAGAAAAGTAGCGCTGGTATTAATGCATTGAAGTAAATATTTATTTTCTTTCTCGTAAAAATGCACAATTTTATAAAAAATAAAATTAGCACTTTGTTGAGAAAAACCTTTTAGCTTATTTTCAAAAACTTTTTTCAATATATTTTTAATTAATTTCATAAATTATTATTTAGGCATTAAGCCTATCCTATCTTAGGAAACACAGAGAGTTACAAAACGGTGCAAAATATGACCACCACATAATGGGCAATTACTGATATATATTATTCTTTTTTTTTACACATGACTGTAAGCCATAAGCCATAAATATGGTGCGACATCGCCCATTGTGGTTAAGATATAATCATATATTCATTTGGATAGGATCTTTAGTCAATTACGTATGTACGCCACCCGGTAACCCTCCCCCAAGAACAGTGCAGAGCTAAAGTAGAAAAAATCAGCTTGTGAACATTAAGAAGATTCGCAAATTCCAACTTATCTATTTCAGAACCATTCTTAAAAATGCGGTACCAATTATTAATAGCACTCTTGCCACTATATGCTGAACAATCCCAAGCGTGCCAATTGTCACGGATGCTCAAAATAGCCTTACCAAATTATAATTCTAGCGCAATAATCTATATAACAAAAAAACAAAAAGATTCTTTCCGCCGTAAATTCTATTTGTTGACATGTTTTTCGGATAACTATAACATTCATTAACTTGTCAAAAAATTTAGGGATTGCCAAAAAATATGAGAACATACGGACTTGGCTCAATTGAGGATCAAGCAAATCTATATCGATCACTTGTCGCGAGTGGATTAAGCAAGATCGTCGACCTTAAAAAGTATATCAATCAACCTGAATATGAAAAAAAGATTAAATCATATACTCTTGCTGATGTTGAACGAATCACTGACATTCCAAGAAACACTATACGCGAAAAAGAAAAATCGGGTCAACTGCGTTATTCCGAAGACTTTTCAACCGAAATATCCACAGAACAGGATCTTAAAAAGGAATATTCTCTTCAAGATATCAAATTAATCAGAAAATTATTTAATAAAGGTTTTTTCAATGGCTCTATTGAACGCCCACGCGATTTACAGCCAATTATTTTATCCATGGGAATGTTCAAAGGCGGTGTTGGAAAAACTGTACATGCAACACATCTTGCCGCTCACCTTGCAATAAATGGATTAAATGTGTTGCTTGGTGATTTAGATCCACAAGCATCCTCTACTTTTATGTTTGGTTATATCCCAGGCATCGATATCAATGCAGATAAATCCATCCTGACTGCTTTAATAGAAAATCCAGAAGATATCCGTAATGTTATAAGACCAACACATTATCATGGCTTAGACATTATAACGTCAGGTTTAGAATTACAGGCAGCCGATATTGCTTTACCTAATTTTAATCTTAACAACGCTAAGAAACTAGGATCGCCCTTATTACGCTTAAAAAAAGCACTTAAACTAGTTCCTCAATACGATGTAGTTATCCTGGACTGTGCTCCCAATCATGCTGCAACAACAATGAATGCCTTAACAGCTTCGGATGCGATTGTTATACCAATAACTCCATCCATGGTTGCTTACGGAAGTTCTGTTCAATTTCTACAAACACTTGAAGAATTAGCAGGCAGTCTACTTACATTTAAAGACAACAAATCGATTAATCCCGATCATATGATGGAAAAAGAACTTGTCGAATCCTGTTATAACAAATTGTTTCGGGTTCTCATTACAAATGATTCGGGTGATAACGAATCCAGAGATGTAAGTGCGGCAATCAAAAGCTTATATGGCGAACTAGTTCTACCTAGACCTATGATAAATACTATCGCACTATCCAGAGCATCTAATGATATTGGACTACTCTATGACTTAAAACGATCTGATGTAAGAGGATCAAAAGAATCTTTTGATCGAGGATTATTTTGTATGAAAGAAGTAAACGATGACATTCTAAAATTAATTGCATCTATATGGGGTATTTCTTATGGCAAATCAACTTACTGAAAAAAGAAAACGCCCACTTAGTCCATTGCAAGCACTTACGGCTGGAGAACCAGTCCCTAAATTTGATATGCCTTCTCCTGCAACACCTAAAAAAACAGTGCTTGTAAATAGCATGATTGCACCTACTAGAACATCGGTTGAGATTCATAGCAATCTAAAATATGTAAATCCTCATAAAATATGTAATTGGAAATATAAAGATCGTTCGCCTGTTGATAGAGGCGATATAGAGGCATTATCAAAAAGCTTAAAAGAAAATGGTCAAGCACAGCCCTGTATTGTTAGGCCTTTAGTAGACAATGAAAAATATGATTATGAATTAGTAATTGGTGAAAGACGACACTTAGCAGCTACATTAGCAGGTATTGACTTACTGGTGATAATAGAAAATTTATCAGACACAGAAGCTGCTATAAAACAGATTATTGAAAATCAAAATAGAAAAGATTTATCTGAATATTCTATTGGGATGAGCTACGCAAAACTAATAGAAAACAATGTCATAACTGCAAAAGACCTTGAAGAGAGATTAAGTCAAACTAAACTACAAATTAATCGGTTACTCTCATTTAGCAAAGTTCCAAAAGAAATTTGGGATGCTATTGAAGACCCTTCTAGAGTTTCAGCTAGAACGGCTACTGAATTGAGAGCGTTATCCAATAAAGGGTCGGAGTATATAGATGCAATAATTACATTAGCTAAAAAAATTAAGACAGGAAAGATCGGTGGTACAAATCTTCCCAAGGAAGTTGAACAGCTTATAAAAGGCGATAGTGAAACAACCTCCTCTGCAATTGAGATAAAGAGCAATAATGGAAGACATCTTTTTACCTGGCGCAGAGATTCAAATAATCAAATATCTATAAGTTTTCCAAAAGATATCAGAGATATTATGAATAAAACAAAACTTGAAGAATCTATTAAGAAGGAGATAGAGATCCAGCTAAACAACACGGCGAGTATCCATATGGATACTTTTACTTAATTACGAGTATCCATATGGATACTTTTACTTTAGAAACAAAAAACCCACCTATTTTTGATAGGTGGGTCTTATGTGTATCGGTGTACGCGTTTTAGGAAAGAACGAACAAAAGAGAAGAACCGAGTCCGTCTTTACTACCTGCTTCCTACTACTAATAGGATTCAGACAAAGCCAGTATAGATGAAAGATCTCCTCGGTTCAAGGTATTTATTACTTAGAAAAGGAGGTTACTATGCTTGTCAAAGCATGCGATGCAATAGACATAATTGAATTAAATAAGCAGAAGGAATACACATTAACTGCGACCTGTATTCTGGAAAGTATATTAACAAACCCAAACTTAAACGCCCAGACCGTCAAACTCTGGCAATTTCTGTTTAACAAAGCAAGGTTTCATCCAAATTTAGAAGTTAAAATATGTTACAGCGAACTAGCAAAGAGCCTTCACCGATCCAATAGATCAATATCACGATATGTTAAGACATTAGCGCAGGAGGGTTATCTATTAATTGATGAAAACTTTAGTGACGACGGCAGTCAAAAAGCAAACACATTATATGTCAGGATCCCAAGTATTGTTGTTGCAGAAGTAAAACACAAGAAAGACAGAGCTATCAATAAAGTCTCTTTTAGTTCTAAAGACTCTAAATTAGCATCTACCGATGAGCTAACTCATATGCAATTCGAAAAACCTAACTCACGTTGGTCTACTGAATATACAACAACATCGGTATTACACCATTCCCATATAGCTGCACCCATTAGCATCAACCATATGACAGCACAAGCAGCTAATAATATTACTCAGTATCAGTCTTCCATTAAAATGGAGTTAAATGACAAAATTGACGGGGGAGTGGATGACAAAATTGACGTACTTAAAGATAATATAAAAAAAGATATATTAACAAACAACAACATTGTTGTTATTCAACATGATTATAGAGAAACAACAGAGCGAGGATCAACGCAAGACTGTTCTTTAATAGCATTAGATGACACAGCAAACAAGGTTCTACGTGGAACTTTGGATAATACTCAAGACATAGCAGATCAAGAAAAGATAAACAACCTTGAAAAAGAGGTAACCTTGCTTCATGTAAGAAGAGCAAGTGCGGTTGGTTTAGAATTCGAACGGTTACATAATGAAATAAGAAAACTACAACAAACAATAAGCACTATAGGAGTCTTAATTGCTCAACGAAAACAAGCTAGAAAAGCTATAATCCCCGATAGACCAGATACTGGCAAACCTACAAATCATATTGATCCGCTAACAGATTTTATCAAAGCTGAAGGGGAAAGAAAATTAACTAGTACAGACATAGAAAGAGTAAAACGAGCGGTGGCAAAATTTACTTATCCAGATGCTCAGCAGAAAGTTTGTAATGAAATAATATATGCTGTTCGTTTCGGCACTCTGAGATTATCTCAAAATGGAAAAACCCTTAGTATTCCTCATGCTATAAGTATTGCACTTAAATTAGTACGTGAAAATCGCTGGGAAACACCTGCCCCAATAAAACAGCAAGAGAAAGTAGATTTTTATTTCAAAAGACAAGATAGCCAACTTCATAGTGTACATATTCATTGAGGCACATTTTATGATCTTGATAGGGGATTTTTGTCATCAGGGAAAATTCATCATTTTACTATTTATGTGTGTGATTCATGGACATGCTGACAAAACGGTCATAAAACCAGGAAGATCGATATGTTATGTGACCGATGGTCGTGTTGTAGCTCAAATGTTTATTTATTATGTATTCCAACTACATTATCAGCAGACGGTATAGAATTCTCTCCAACAGCTGTCATCGATATACTCTTTCCATGTAGCCGAAAACTTGTTCCTAAGAGGCTAGAATCTCTTGAATCAAGTGAACTCGAACCTATCGCCTTTCCACTAGATAATGTAGTGGGCTGCATTACCTTTTGATTTTTCTGTTTTTCAGCGGCAAGTTCAGCCTTTAATTTAGCTACTTCTCGTGTAGCACTATTGAGTGATTCTTCGAGATCTCTGATCTGGCTTGTCCAGGCTTCGTCCATCTGCTTATCATCAGCAAGAGGTGTAGCTAATGTACTTTTCGGCGTTCCTACTGATTGCTTTTCAAAGTCACTTCGTAGTTTAGCTTCCCGTTCTTCAGCTTTACGTAATTTTTGTTCAAGTTCTTTAATGGTTGATTTTGCTGATGCGAGGTCAGTCTTTATCTTTACATAAGCTACAGTTGGGATTTCCATCGAGCCAGATTTATTCCGGGTAGGTTGAGATTGGTTTTTTAGTTCATTTTGTAATTTTGTTTTTAGTGGAGCTTCTTTACTGATGAAGCAACAAGTTGTTTCAGGGGGAATATCTTTTAAATAGCCTGAAATCGCCTCAGATAAAGTAGTAATAGGTTCTTTCTTTTGTTGGCTTTGGCTAAGAAGACTTTTTAATACGGTAACATGGGATGCAGATTGTTTATCTTTTTCAAATTCAGAAAGAGTGTTTTGAATTCTTTCTATGAGTGTACCGTTATCTTCTAATGCAAAATAATTTGCATTGTCATTCGATGTTTCTTGAGCTGATTGCATTGTTTACTCCATGAAATCTAAAAATATATTTTATTTTGATTACAATTATCGGGTATTTGGTTTAGCAGCATTATCCCGGGTTTCTGACAAATTATTCCTGTTTTGTAATTGATTTCCGACTTTCTCACCTAAAGAAGCGAGGTTAGCTTCAAATGACTGTATTTTTTGTTGGTTTGAAGGGTCGATAAGAATTTGTAGTAATTCTACAAACAAATCAGCTTGCTTTATGCCTACCGTATCAGCTTCTTGCATTTTTGGTTTAAGTGTAGTGGTAATTTCACCAATGAAGGCATAACAACGTGTCGCTAAAGTTTTTTGATCACTGTCGGATAGAGTTCTGCGAAGCTCCAGCAATTCAGTAAAATTGAATGGATTATTTTCTGAATAGAAGATTTTTAAAGAATTTCCTTGCGCGCATTCTTCCATGGCTGCGTTCCATGTTCTTGTGTAAGCAAGTATCTTCATGAGAGCGGTCATGGACGTAGCTGCCTGACTAAACATTGATTTTTTCGGCATACTACTGTTTCTAGTAGGCGATTGGCTATTTTTTCCATCATTTTTTATTTTTGGGCCAGTTGTATTTGTTGACTTTGAGGTATCATCAAGTTGTGCGGGTGGCTTTGGTAAGGAAGGAATGCTTGTTAATGTAGCTGTGGTTGATAACCTAGGCGATGACAATGGCTCATTTGCTTTTCGTAACATCTTAGCCACATTATCTTTTTGTTCCATAGGGATTGATTTTAATGCTTCATGGTCACTATCTGTTAATCCATCGGTTAGCATAGGTTGTTGGATAGGCGCGAGAGTCTTATCTAATGATGAAGAATCTGTTGATTGATTTTTGAGTTGCGTTGACTGCGGGTTATTAATGCGTTTTTCTGCATAAGCAATAGCAGTAGGAATCTGTGTTTCTATACCAGAAAGTTCATTTAATACCTTATCTGCAAATTCATTGGCATCGCGGTTAAATGGCCAACCTTTTGTTCTAATCGGCCAAAATCCAAATTTAAAACGCCATTTTGGGCGCTCAGCTTCGATTTTGTCTTTTTGAGCTTGAATGTTACTTGTAAGTTCAGCTGATAACCGTTTAATTTCATCTGAAGAAGTTGATTGTTCTATAGCAGTTGAAAACCTCATAGCCAATTGTTGGTAGTTTAAGTTACTTGTATGATTTCGAGTAAAATAGCTTTTTGTCCAATGTTCGTATTTGCCACCCAACTGCCAATTTGATTCGATGCCAGTTTGAGCTGGGGTTGAGTATTTGAATGGTTGAAATTCTGCTTTATCTAAAAAGTAATATCCTTTGTGTTGGGCATCTTCTTTAACGGCTAATGTAAAAGTAAATGTAAGGGCAGGGGATAGCTTTTTTACTGTAGCTACAGTCGGTGTTGCTAAAGAAATAGGAGTTGTTTCTTGCGTCCTATCTGAGATAGTTGAAGGAGAAACGGATGCTTCATGTTCATCAGCGTAAGCAAACTTATCCGTTTGTTCTGGCCTGAATTTTTTAATAAATTGAGAGATGCTTCGATAAAATGCTTTTTTCTTTTCATTAATAAGTTGAGGCGCATCTTTTGGAAATCGCGCCATTTGAGCATTAATGGATTTAACAATAGTTTTAAGCGACGAAGAAGCTTTTTCAATCATTTCCTTTTGGTGAGTAACATTACCAAAATTTCGGTTTATATCATCGCTCGCATTAATTTTATGTTCATGATTATAAGCAGCACGTGCTTTATCATGATAGTCATATAATGACTTAAATCGCGCATCAAAATCAGCAAGCTCTGCTTCCAGTAAGAATAACAACGTTTCCAAAGATTTTTTACCTTCTTTGTCACCATATGCCCATATGTCGCCTACGCCACCGACTAGATCATAGGCGTCTTCAATGAGTCTTTTTAATTGGGCTATACGTAGCAAGCTTTCAGAGTAAACCTGAAATTGAAGTAACTGTTTATTTTTATCTGTCACCCACGGTGGCAAATCATCTTTTTTAGTATCCCACTTGATTGGTAATGGTTGAAGACCATCGTTAAAATATGACAATTGAATAGGTTTTGGTTTGAGTGTTGTCGCGCTTGATCCAAACGATTCTAATCCTGCCTTAACAACGACCTCATGCAACATACTTCCTGTGTGAAACTCGCGAATTCTAGGATAAATTTTGCTTGCAGCTACTGAAAGTTGTTGAGAAGTTTCGTAGGAAAATGTTTTGAGTTCTAATGGTTCGTGATGGACTTTTGTAGTTCTCAGGTGATATAAAACGCTTACCCCCGACGCAAGCAGCGTTGCAGTTTCACGGCGACAATTAGTAAATTCATCTCTCGCGCATTTTCTTAATGCTTCCTGATTCGCTAATTCAAGACAAGCCTCTAACTGCTGTTCAATATTGACGAACATATCAAATTTATTTTTTTCGCGGGTGAGGGCACCATATTCAAAAAGATGAGGGTAATTTCTTACTTCTTTAATATAAGCTAAACGTTGTTTAATTTTTTGAATGCTTCTTTCATTACAATCAAATGTAGGCAATTCATTCAATGCGAAATGAATCCATTCAGAAACGAATTGTTCTAGAAGGTCACCTGATTTACCATTTTCTGTTCTATTGCGACCACCGCGTTCTTGCAGATACGATGAGGCATACTGGGCAATCAATTTTGCATGATAATAAAAATACCCTTGGTTATCTTTTCCTATCTGTAACTGGTGAACGTAACGAGACCAGTCTTGCGATTTTATACGATGAGTAGGGCAGTGTTTTGAATCCAGTTCCCAAAATACAGGCGATGACATTCCGAGCAAATTATCTTGATAGAGTGTTTTTAGTGTTGTTAGGCGTTCTCTCTCCTTTTCTGAATATGCTGGGCTGGTCAGCTTCTCCCAGATTTCAACAACTTTAGCTCCATTATCAAGAACAGTACTTATAGTACTTGTAAGAGTAGATTTGGCATCTGTTGGTGTACTTGTGGTACTTTGCATAACGTCGCTCCATAAAAATTGGATACTAAAAATTAAAAGCAATAAGCCATTATAGTTCAGAATTCTTCAGTGTCTAGATTGCTCCGATTGTGATTTTTAGTATAAAAAATATAAATAAAGATGCTTGGATATTAATGTGTCTCTAATTTTGTGTGTACATTAAATAAGTTATCTATCTTTTACTGTGTGATTATTTACATATGATAATTACAGGTATGGCGAATGGCTTACACGAATTTCAGCGATGTCTCACAAAAAATAATCATATTTTTAGCCATTTTATTAATAGAACGTCAAATTCTAACAAATAAGTAAAGAATGGTTAGTCCTTTGATAGCAGTTGTTAATCCATCGGATCCGACTCAATATTATAAGACCAGGGCAAAGATTAGTTTTGCAACATCGATTTAAAACAGAAATTGAAGCTTTTATCATAAAGTGTGAGTGCGTAATAATTGACGAACCTTTATTAAACTGATTTCGTATTTTCTTTTCCATGCAATACCATATCGCTGTTGGTATTTTTTTAGAGACGGATTTATTGAATACTGCTTGTGGTTATTAAAATTAATCACCCCGTTATGTAATAATTTATACAGATTATAATAAAGTGAATTTTTTGTCGGATGGGCTTTATAAATTGAAAAGATTTGTTTATCAATTTCTTTAAAAGTCAGATGATTCTGTTTTTTCAGTAAAAGTAATATTGAATCAACGAGCGGTGAAAATAAAACAATACGTTTCATATTTAGAAGCTGAATCTCACATCTTTCGTTTAGATCATGGGTATTTGCAAGATCAAATATAATAGTAGGTGATACTGATAAATGATTTAAAGAAGGAGTTTTCATTCTATAAACACCCCTACTTTGAGTAATAATTCCAGCTTTTCTTAAATGGGGTATAATCTCACATGCCCTCTGTCGAGTAATATTCATATGATATAATCGATACATTCCTACAACAATTTCCGAGATATTTAACGGATTTTTGATATTGAATAGCGATAATATTTTTTGTTCGAGATCATAATATGCTTCTTTGGTAGTTGGGTGCATGTTCTTAACTCTCCTCTAATCGTAAAATATTCACTTCTGATTATCCTCGTGTTAAATTATGATGCGCTTTTATTGAATCAGTGTAAACGTTCAGGGACTTAATAAAAAAAGTTTACAACGCTAAGGTTTTCGATAAGGCAAGTTTATTGCGCTAAATTCAGATTTTCCCTTCCATATTCGAAAACGTTTCGTGTGACACCTTTTACGAGTAGGATTGATAGAATATCGTTGATAGCCATTGAGTTGAATTGATCCATCATTTAAAAGTTCATTTAAATGATAATAAACCGTTTTTCTTGCGGGAAGAGCGTTGTAAATCGCAAATATTTTTTTCTTGATTTGATTAAGTGTAAGAGATTTATTTTTCTTGACTAAAAATAATATGACGTCGTTGAGTGGTGTATATAAACCCATTTTTTCTCTATTACATATTTGTCTATTACACTGGCCATTCAAATCAGTCTTATCGTGAAGATCAAAAATCACACCAGATAAGGCAGACAACTCATTTAAAGAGGTTGTTTCTTTTGTATAAATCCCCCACTGTTTTTTCATAACTTTTTTTTGTTTTAAATACGCCATGATTCTAAATACATTTTGGCGTGTAATATTCGTTTTATATAAACGATACATTCCTACAATAATTTCTGTTGAAGTTAGAGGATTCTTGATATCAAATAAAGATAAAATTCTTTTTTTATATCTGGCACAAAGGAGTTTTATAGTAGTCATAAGTTACCTGCGTTGCAAAGATTGATTTATA
>LSTE01000114.1 GCA_001644445.1 Gammaproteobacteria bacterium SCGC AG-212-F23 | reverse complement strand
TAAGAACTTTCATGTAAAATACCCACAACATCAATCAATCGAGATACGCATACCATGTCGGCTTCATATGTAAATAACGCACTCACCGCCACAACGGCAACCGATGCTAAATCCATCCCAGCTGATAGCAAAACCGTATTTGCTATGCCATTACCAGAACGTATCAAAGTCATTAGAAAAGAACGCAAAGTCCGTTATAGGTTTTGCCTAGGCGGATTTTTCCGTAATGAAGCTGTGATAGCCGATATGAAATCAAAGTATCCCCAATTTTGTCAGGCATTCAATATCGCTGAGGCAACAATTTCTATGAGCGACTCTGCAAGCATCACTTTTGATTTTACCCAGGAACAGTTAGATAATTATTTTGGCAAACATTTTTTTAAATTAATGTATTTAATTGATTGTCTTAGAGCGCAAAAATTATTAGAAGAAAATTTTAATAATAGTTCTTCATTAATACCTATAGTTGATAGTCTCTTTGGAATACATGGAGTTGTGGAAGCAGATGTGCCTATGCTTGATGGCGCGTTCACTTTTTATGAAACAATAGTGGAGCAAGAAGATGGTCCAGTGATTAAGAAAATCACTATTAAAGAAACCAAAAAGAACGATGAAATCATTGCAAGAAATATTATTTTTCTTATTAACCAATTCTCGGATCATCAACTGAATTATTTTGCGCGATTATTAATAAATGATTGTCAAGAGAGCTATGGAATATGGTTTTTTGAAAGGTTATTCCAATATATACCACAAGAAACACATTTAGCCGTATTAACGCGATTGACATCTGAAACTTGGGGGCAACTGTATAGATCAAGTGGTATAAGATATCTTCCCGTAAGGTTAGCGCCAGAAGTTTTTTTTATTTATTTTAATAAAATTCCTTCTTCAAGAACTTTGATCGATGAATTTTTGTATCAGGTGAACGAGGAATCTAATCTTATGTTTGCGTTTGTAAAGAAAAGGCCGGAGCTTTTTGCAGCAATGATTGAAAAATTTAAGCAAGATAGAGAATACTTAAGAGGTTTTCTTCTTCAAAAATTTGTTAAATCTCACGCCAATAATTCGTTAGTAGAGTGTGGAAAAGTATTATATCAGTTTTTATCTGAGCTTGTTCACTATCAGCCTATCCAGAATATTTTAGATTTTCTCGATTTGTTTGGTGAAGAAGTAGTAGATGTTAGGCGATGGCTAAACAATGAGTTTGATCAAGTCCATGGTATAGATAACCGCGGAGTCCGATTATTTTTGCGCGCCATGCAAGCAAAATTCAAACCGGTTTTGCGAATAGATTCTAAAGTAGTAGTATCACCTCACACCAAAGCATTTT
The DNA here is from genome assembly GCA_001644445.1 of Gammaproteobacteria bacterium SCGC AG-212-F23. Lineage (GTDB taxonomy): Bacteria > Pseudomonadota > Gammaproteobacteria > DSM-16500 > DSM-16500 > SCGC-AG-212-F23. The sequence continues at coordinate 3,118 of LSTE01000114.1, read as the reverse complement.
ATGATGCTGTTATTGCTCGATTGCTTATCCATGATGGAAAAAATCCAAGAGTACTTCCGCATTGGAGAGTCATAGAGCAAGGTATGCGTCCTCATTTGAATGAGGTTATTGCAACGCCTGACGTAGTTTCAATCGTATTAGAATATTTGCTTGAAGCTTATCAAGCGATACAATTGCTAGTCAATGGGCATGGCTTATGTCGAGTGATGAACCCGGTAATATTGAGTTCTAAAAATAATCTTGATACACCTTCTATGGATCCACGGGTAATACTGATCTCTAGAAATCTTGATACACCTTTGCCACCTCGGGAAACTATTGGATATTTATATGATGCACGTGTGGTGCATCAACGTTCAGGTATGCATCTTACCATAGAGGGTGACTATCCATCAGATTTTACTACAGATGAATATGCTGTGTCACAACCTTATACCAGTAATTGTGCCACTACGAAGGAGTTAACTGATGAAGCAGCAAGTGCCATCTATATCGATAAAAGAGTTGATAATGCGCATTCCAGGGAATCTGTAAGAAAAGCATGCGATAAAGATTTCACCTTTTATAGAAGAGTTAGACCTTTACCTATTCTTTTCTACGACTGCGAAGCAAAAGAAAAAGTAAATGCAGTCTATCCTTACACCGAAGCAGAACAAGCCGCCGATGCTAAATGCGATTCAGCTGAAAAGAGTGCCGTCATGACGGCTGCAACAAAAAAATAATAAAATCAACGCAGCAACAAATGTATTAATTATGTTGTAATACCCCTCATCCGCCCTGCGGGCGCCTTCTCCCGCAAGGGGAGAAGGGACTTCTTAACTGAGAGTATCTGTGATTTCTAGTTATCAAAATAAGATTAAATCAAGTTATATTTGCGACAGCCTACTTTAGCAGTCCCTTCTCCCCTTGCGGGAGAAGGTGCCCGCAGGGCGGATGAGGGGTGCTCTTTGCCTTCGCGTTAAGCTTCTCTTAAGAATTTTCGTGTAAAATAGCTGCAATATCAATCAATCGAGATACACCTACCATGACAGCTTCACATATCAACAAAGCACTCACTGCCACGACGGCAACCGATGCTAAATTCATTGCGGCCGACAGCAAAACAGTATTTGCTATGCCATTGCCAGAGCGTATTGAAGTCATCAGACAAGAACGCAAAGTTCGCTATTATTTTTCCTTAGGTAGATTGGCTGATGAAAAAGCCATGATAGCTGATATGAAATCAAAGCATCCTGAGTTTTGTCAGGCATTCAATATCACAGGGACAACAATTTCGAAGGTTGAGCCCAGTAAACGTAGAGTTATTTTTGATTTTACGCAAGATCAATTAGATAACTATTTTGGCAAACACTTTTTTAAATTAATGTATTTAATTGATTGTCTCATACAAATAAAGACTGTTGCAGCAGCAGATGAGCCTATGCTGGATGGCGCTTTTACTTTTCATGAAACAATTACAGAGAGAGTAGATGGGCCGGTGATTAAGAGAGCGACTGTGAAAACAAAGGAAGTGAATACAGGTATCTTAGAAAGAAATATTATTTTTCTTTTCAGGCAATTTTCGAATGATCAGCTTAACTATTTTGCACAATTATCAGTAATGGGATATCCCAGGGGTGGCAAATATGGAGTGTGGTTTTTTATGGAGCTCTTTCAATACATGCCAAAAAAAGAAAATTTAAATGTATTGGAACGATTGACACCTGAAACTTGTATGCAACTGTTTAAGGTGGAAGAGATAAGATGGCTTTTGCAAACATTAATGTCAGAAGCGTTTTTGATTTATTTCAATAAACTTCCCTCTTCAAAAGAGTTGGTGAACGAATTTTTCTATGAAATAAGTAATGATTCTAATCTTATTTTTTGTTTTTTAAGCAAAAACCCAATATATTTTGCAGCTATGATTGAAAAATTTAAAAAAAATAAAGAATATGTAAAAAATAAATTTCTTGAAATGCTTGACGCAGATCAATTTGGTTTTTCAATAAAAGCTAGTTCTTTGGAATTGTTATATAGATTTTCACTGCAGCTTGTTCACTATCAACCCATTCAAAATATTTTGGACTTTCTCGATTTGCTTGATGAAAAAGTAGAGAAACTTGGTGAACGGTTAAGTTGTGGTATGGTCGCAACGAATACACTCGCAAACAATCATCAAGCTCGATTGTTCCTGCGCGCCATGCATGCAAAATTCGAACCTGTTTTGCGAGACTCTACGGTAGTAGTATCGCCTCACATCAGAAAATTTTACACTACGATGGTTGCTCCATTGCTTAAGCATGATGCAGAAAATCCTATTGCAGTGCCGGGTTACAGAGTATTAGAGCAAGGTATTCGTGAGTTTTTAAATGATTGTATTTATACTAATTCTACTGTAGAAATAATCTTAGATTATTTAAATGAAGCCTATCAAGCGATAGCCTTGTTAAACAGAGGTGATGGCTTACTCACATTTCATAGTGATGCATATCTGGTCGAGGCAATGGGTTTTGGAGTGTGTAGCACAGTATTGATTTCAAAAAGCCTTTTCACACCTATTCCTACCGTAGGAAAGTCCGAGTTTTCTCTTAGTCAGGGTGATGACGACAGCCCGTCGCCAATGAGACGAGGTGTTGGATTTTTATATGACGTGAGTCAATGCAAGAGCAAGGAGCTAACAATACACTTTCAACGTCTCAATCATGGTAAGTTTTTAGATGTGACTACGAGAGAATACGCTGCAGCTCAACCCTTTACAGGTAATTGCATTACCATTGATAGTGAGTTTGCTCGAGATGGCAGGCGTGGCATCTATATTGATGTATTAAGCCTTAGGATTTCAGAGGCAAAAAATATAGCAAGAAGCATGCGTAATAAACATTTTGAAAGACTTCAAAATTGGTTACCCATTTTTTTCTACAACTGCGAAGCAAAAAAAGCAGATGCAGTCTATCCTTACACCGAAGCAGAACAAGCCGCCGATGCTAAATGCGATTCAGCTGAAAAGAGTAGTGCCATGACAGCCACAACAAAAAAATAATAAAATCAACGCAGCAACAAATTTATTAATTATTCTATCTCCCATAAGGGGCATTGTTAAATAAATATGTTGTTCCAGATAACTGTGATGTACTCAGGC
>LSTE01000113.1 GCA_001644445.1 Gammaproteobacteria bacterium SCGC AG-212-F23 | reverse complement strand
TTTGTCTGCCCTATTCCAATTGCCCTCATTAAAAAAAGGCATAGTATTAACTTCCATCTCAACATTGATGCACCGCCTCAGCCCCAGAGAATACCTAGAAGGCAATACTTTTTTATTACACATCAAAGACAAATTAAATTTAGATGAATTCCGCAAGCGCCTAACTAAAGCCGGTTACCGCGCAGTCACAGAAGTCAGAGAACACGGCGAATTTGCTGTCCGCGGCGCAATTTTCGATTTATTTCCTATGGGCAGTGATACACCTTTTCGCATCGATTTATTCGATGATGAAATCGATTCCATTCGAATTTTTTCGGTAGAAACCCAACGCTCACTTGATAAAATTGAAAAAATCGAACTCTTACCCGCCAAGGAATTTCCATTGTCTGAAAAAGCAATAGATCATTTTCGTCAGCAATGGCGCGGACAATTCAGCGGCAATCCTTTAAATTGTGCTATCTATCAAGACATCAGCGAAGGTATTTGTACACCTGGCATAGAATATTATTTACCTTTTTTCTTTGAAAACACTGCAAACTTATTAGATTATCTACCCAAAGATACTTTAATTATTTCCATCGATGATACCCACACAAAATCTGAAGAATTTTGGAAAGAAATAAACAACCGTTATGAACAATATGGCAATGATATTCTGCGGCCACTGTTAAAACCACAGCAATTATTTATCGCAACTCCTGATATTTTTAAACAAATACAAAATTTTGAAACACTGCGGATTCACACAACACCGGCCTATTTGCCCAACTTAACCGTTGATCATAAAGCAGCAAAACCTTTACTCGCATTAGAGAATTTTTTACACGACTACCCAGGTAGAATTTTATTTTGTGCAGAAACTGCGGGACGTCGCGAAGTATTATTACAGTTATTCAATGGCATTCAACTACATCCAAAATCATTGGATTCTTGGCAAGCCTTTTTAACAAGTCATGAAAAAATTGGTATCACCGTTGCTGCTTTAGAAGAAAGTTTATCCTTAACAAATCCCGATATAATACTGATCGCAGAATCACAATTATTTGGCAAACGTGTCATGCAACGCCGTCGGCGCAAAGAAACTGCACAAGACACGGAAACAATTATTAAAGATTTAACAGAATTGCAAATAGGCTCACCTATTGTGCATTTGCATCACGGTGTTGGCCGTTATTTAGGTTTACAAACCCTTACTGTGGGTGAACAACTTGCTGAATTCTTAACGTTAGAATACGCTAACGATACAAAATTATATGTGCCCGTATCATCACTGCATTTAATTACTCGTTACAGCGGTTTAGATCCTGAACATGCGCCTTTACACACTTTAGGCACCGAGCAATGGGAACGCGCCAAACGCAAAGCAGCAGAAAAAATTCATGACGTAGCCGCAGAATTACTGGATCTTTATGCAAAGCGTGCCGTGCGTCCTGGATTCTCCTGTGTAGCGACAGATAATCAGTATTTGGCATTTGTCGAAAAATTTCCTTTTGAAGAAACGCCTGATCAAGCGCGCGCGATTCAACAAATTATTACAGATATGCAATCCGATAAACCTATGGATAGATTAATTTGCGGCGATGTAGGTTTTGGCAAAACAGAAGTAGCGATGCGTGCTGCATTTATTGCAGCACAAAATAATAAACAAGTCGCTGTATTAGTGCCAACCACTTTGTTAGCACAACAGCATTTTCAAAATTTCTCTGACCGTTTTGCCGATTGGCCTATTCAAATTGATTCTTTATCACGATTTAAAACTAAAAAAGAACAAGACAATATTACTACACGCTTGCAAGAAGGAAAAATTGATATCATCATAGGCACACACAAGCTATTGCAAGAAAATATTCAATTCAAATCCTTAGGTTTATTAATTATTGATGAAGAACATCGTTTTGGCGTACGCCAAAAAGAAACTATTAAGAAATTGCGTGAAAATATTGATATTTTAACATTAACAGCAACACCTATTCCTCGCACGCTTAATATGGCATTTTCTGGTATTCGTGATTTATCATTAATTGCAACACCGCCAGCCAGACGTTTATCGGTAAAAACATTTGTGCATGAATATCAACACTCTATTATTCAAGAAGCGATTTCGCGTGAAATTATGCGTGGCGGTCAAGTTTATTTTTTACATAATGATGTCGCAACCATAGAAAAAGCTGCTTATGATTTAGGTAAAAATATTCCTGAAGCGCGTATTGCAGTGGCCCATGGGCAAATGCATGAACGCGCACTAGAACAAGTGATGTCGGATTTTTATCACAGACGATTTAATGTGTTAGTGTGTTCAACGATTATTGAAAGCGGTATTGATATTCCCTCTGCGAATACCATTATTATTGAACGCGCGGACAAATTTGGGTTAGCGCAATTACACCAATTACGCGGTCGCGTAGGACGCTCTCATCACCAAGCATACGCTTATTTATTAATTCCTTCGCGCAAATCATTAAGTGCTGATGCAGAAAAACGCTTAGACGCTATCGCCTCATTAGAGGAATTAGGTTTAGGATTTACATTAGCAACACAAGATTTGGAAATTCGTGGAGCCGGTGAATTATTAGGTGAAGGGCAAAGCGGTAATATGCAAGAAGTTGGTTTTACTTTATATATGGATTTATTATCACGTGCTGTAGATGCTTTAAAATCGGGTAAACAAGCTGATTTGGAATTTTTATCGAATACTGGCACTGAAATTGATTTACAAATTCCTGCGTTAATTCCTGAAAATTATTTGCCAGATGTGCAATTACGCTTACAATGTTACAAACGTATTGCAAGCGCAAAATCTACACGTGAATTAGATGAAATCCAAGTGGATATGATTGATCGCTTCGGTTTAATTCCAGACACTGCCAAAAATCTTTTCGTTCTTGCGCGCTTACGCCAACTCGCAGAACCTTTAGGCATCAAAAAAATCGAAGCCAACAACAAAAGCGGCCGCATCGAATTCACTGAAAAACCCGCTATTGATCCTCTACGCATTATTAAACTCATTCAAACTCAACCTAAGCGTTTCAAATTAGATGGCCCTATGCGATTACGATTTAATTTGGATGAACATGTGATATCTGAACGATTGGCGTTGGTAGAAAATATTTTGAAGGAATTGATTTAAATCCCCTTTTTTCAAAAACGTTGTTGCATAATTCATTCTCCTCGTTATCTCTTAATATCTCACTCACCGATACCGAAGTTGTATCATATTTAAGCATTACTTGTCAATTAGCACTAGATGCTATTTCATAGTTCCCAATTGCACTCATGATCCAAGATTCACCCTCACACTACTATCTTTCTTCGCTACAGACTCAGGATTTGCATCTTTCAGAAACCTGAAAATGTACTCAGTCAAATCACCATTATTTTTATTCGCTCTATGCCCATCATTGCAAAGAAAACGATGTATAGACTTTCCCCCATTGTGTTTATTGTGCTCCAGTTTGCCATCTAAAAACGCCTGTTGTTTTAACTCAGGCAAGCTTGCCAAATACCCAGCATCCTCTAATTTATCTTTTCGTTTTTTAAAATGCGCATGAATATTCGCTAAAGAAACGTGACGAGTACCCAAATTACAACAAATTGTTTCTGATGTCTCAATCTTTACTTCATCGCAATATTTCGTTAACGTTTTTGCATCTTTTTCAGCAAGCGATTTAATAGTAGGCGCATAACCATCAAAGGTAAGAAATTTCTCGCCACAAAGCCTATTTTCACCAGCCTTAATATATTTAGCTAACAAGAAAAGTACAGCAACAGCTGCTATCATGAATACAAACAGAACCCAATAACCCCCGCTACCACTATTATTACACCACTGCAAACCAAGACTTTCACAATCCATAGTAAAGTTATCTTTTAGATTACCCAATGATAACAAAGAAAAAACTTTTCCACCCACACTATCATGCCCAATTATAGCCTCCGAGGAGGCTGGACAACTGATAGGCTGAGGACATGTCTCATCTTCCGGGCCCACTTTCGCATCATACTCATCCTTAAGACGACTATTCTCACCATCTATTGCATGTGCTTTGTCCGCTACAGGATAAAGCGCTGAACACAAAGCTAAAGCACATACGATAAATCCTATACGCCAATTAACTAATTCTCTTTTTGCCTCAGCAACCATTGCCCTCGGTTTAGCTTCATCAATAAGCTCGAGTGCATTTCGACAAGGATCAATAGCTTTATCGCGTATTTCCCATTTTGTTTTGGGACGACGATTAGGAATAACATTGACTGCTATTGTTTTATTGTCTTTTCTATCAGCAAGCGGTGATTTCGTATCAAACTCCACCTCTCTCAATGACGCATAACCACGCGGCGGCGGTGGCGTCTGATTTGCCGGAACAAGAGAAGAAAAAAATCGATGGAGCCTGGCTTGCATAATCTAATCCTCGCAATTGATGAAGATATTATACAGGAGGAAAGCTTAAGGTTTTCTTATGATAACCGATCAACACTTGAAGGAATTGATTTGATAAATCCCCCTTTGATCCCCCTTTTTCAAAGGGGGAAAGTTCTATATCATCCTGAACCGC
>LSTE01000112.1 GCA_001644445.1 Gammaproteobacteria bacterium SCGC AG-212-F23 | reverse complement strand
TTGTGAAATATCGAGGCGAAGAAATCGTCCATGCTCGCGCGAGTGATGTCACCAAAGGTATAGTCTACGATAGACCGTACACACAACAACAAAAAAATATTCGTGAACCCACGTTACCAACAATCACAAACTACAACGAAATTTTATTAAAATTATTAGCGCACGAAAATATTGCCTCGCGCATGCCTATTTTCGAAAATTATGACAAACAAGTACAAGGCCGAACCATTGTTGAAGCCGGTGATGCGGATGCAGGTGTATTGCAACCGTTTAATGAAGAAAAATATCCCGAAGAAATTCGCAACACAGGTATCGCATTATCCCTCGATCAATGTCCGCGCTACAATAAAATTGATCCTTATTGGGGTGCGGTCAACGCTGTTGTTGAATCGGTACGTAATATCACTGCAGTGGGCGCATCACCACAAGCAGTCACCGATTGCTTATGTTTTGGCAACCCTGAAAAACCCGAGCAAATGTGGGATTTCACTGAATCCGTACGTGGTATCGCAGATGCTTGCCAAGCGATTGGCTTAAAAGAATTTCCAGGCGCATCATTGCCAGTGATTTCTGGCAATGTTTCTTTTTACAATGAATCAAAATCAGGTGCTATTCCTGCAAGTCCCATGATCAGTTGTTTAGGTAATATGACAGATGTGCATCATGTGGTTCCTAAATATTTTCAACAAGCAAATTCAGTGATTATTTTGGTGGGTGAACGCAAAAATGAATGCGGCGGCAGTGTTTATTATCAATTGTTTAATGAATTGGGTGCAAACGTACCAAAACCGGATTTAAAAACCATTGCAACAGAAATCCACGCTGTCAATGCAGCCATGCAGCAAAAATTTATTCTATCTGCGCATGATATTTCCGACGGCGGTTTGGCTGTTGCTGTTGCAGAAATGAGTTTTAAGAATCAATTAGGTGTTGAAATAAATATACCAGGCGACTTAGCAACAGATAAAAAATTATTTGGTGAAACAGGCGGTTTTATTCTTGAAATAAGCAATGCTAATTTAACAGCGGTACAAAAGATTTTCCAAAATCAGCAAGTACCTATTTTTATTTTAGGAAAAACCAGCAAGGAGCCGCGATTAAAAATGCAAAATTGCATTGATGTAACAGTCGTAGAGGCAAAGCAACATTGGCAAAATGGTTTGCGAGAGAAATTATTATGAACACAATCGATTATAAATCAGCAGGTGTAGATATTAGCGCAGGCAATGAAGCTGTTAAGCGTATTCGTAAAAGCGTAGAAAGCACTTTTTCGCCCGCAGTCATGACTCATATAGGTAGTTTTGGTGCAATGTATGATTTAAAAGACATTATCCAGCAATACCAGAATCCTGTATTAGTGCAAAGTATCGACGGCGTAGGTACTAAAATCATGATTGCACGCATGATGAATAAATACGATACCATAGGTAGAGATTTAGTGAGTGCAACCGCAAACGATATTGTCGTTTTAGGCGCAAAACCATTTACTTTGTTGGATTATATCGCCAATGATAAATTAAAACCCGAAGTGATAGAGCAAATTATTGTAGGTATGGTTGCAGCGTGTCGTGAAAATCATATCTCTCTTGTAGGTGGTGAGACAGCAGAAATGCCAGGTACTTATCTCGCAGGCGAACATGATTTGGTTGGCGTGATTACCGGTGTTGTTGAAAAAGAAAAAGCCATCACAGGTAAAAACATTATGCCAGGCGATATGGTATTAGGCTTCACATCAAGCGGATTGCACACCAATGGTTATTCATTAGCACGAAAATTATTATTTGATGTAGCTAAATATTCGGTAGAAACAATGTTGCCAGGATTTAATAAAACCATAGGTGAAATCTTATTAGAACCGCATTTAAGTTATATCCGCCCCGTATTACATTTATTAGAACAAAATATAGCAATCAAAGGTATGGCGCATATCACTGGCGGAGGTTTAACTGAAAATATTCCCCGTATTTTATCGCGCGGCACAGCAGTTGAGATTAACAAGAATAATTGGCCGCAACAAAATATTTTCACTGTCATGCAAGAGATAGGCAAGTTAAACGAAACAGAAATGTATCGTACTTTTAATATGGGTATTGGTTTAATTATGATAGTTGCCAATGATCAAGTTGCAAAAATAAATTCTGCATTACATGATTTCCCTAGCTACAATTTATATGAAATCGGTGTTGTTGTCGAAGGCGACAGAACAGTGGAATTATTTTGAATATTGTCATCCCGAGCGTAGCGAGGGATCTCCCTGTAAGTAGGAGATCCTTCGTCGCAAAAAACGCGACTCAGGATGACACGGAATTAGAAGGGATCGAGGGGGATTTTAAAACCAACTTATGAAAGAAAACACTATGCCAAAAATAGCCATCATCCAATTCCCAGGTTCTAACTGTGAACGCGAAACCGTATTAGCCGTCAAACGCGCTAATATGCAGCCTGTCGAGTTCCTGTGGAATGAACCCACAACAATACTTAATAATTGCGATGGCTTCATTATTGTCGGCGGTTTCTCCTACGAAGATCGTTCGCGCGCTGGTGCAATTGCAGCGCTGGATCCTGTTATTGCAGTTTTACGCGAACAAAATAAATTAGGTAAACCCATTTTAGGCATTTGCAATGGTGCACAAATACTCGTAGAAACAGGATTAGTACCCGGTGTAGAAAATGAAAAAGTTTCTCTTGCTCTCACAGATAATAAACGCATTAAAGATGGCAACGTATTAGGTATAGGCTACTACAATGCTTGGATACATATGCGTGTCTCAGATCAATATCAATTAAACGCTTTTACTCAACATTTGACACCAAAACAGATTATGCAAATCCCTGTGGCTCACGCCGAAGGTCGATTCATTATTCCTTCGGCATTATTAAAAGAAATTCAGGCACAAGGCATGAATGTTTTTCAATATTGTGATGCAACCGGCGCGATCATTGATGAATTTCCGGTAAATCCAAATGGTTCAGTCAATAATATTGCTGCTATTTCCAATAAAGCAGGTAATGTGTTAGCAATGATGCCACATCCAGAGCGCACATCTAATGGCGATGCTATTTTCCAATCCATGCGTGAATATATTGAAAAAGGTCATGTGCAGCGCGTTACACCATTAGTTTATTATCCGCGGTTACCCGATATATACAAATACAAATCTAAAAACTACCAGTGTGTAGTTGAATTAATTATCACAGACAATCACGCGATGTCCGTCGAAACTGCACTGCAGCGTGCTAACATAAAAGCAAAAATAAAAAGGCAAATCCATTGGGAAATCGCATGCGATTCAGAAGCAACCTTAGAACAGATAAAACGATCCGGTGTGCTATTTAATGATCGCAAAGAAAAGTTAGTGATAAATCATCAAAAACAAAAATTTTCTAAAAAATATTTAGTGCGCTCCAAAGAAGATATGCACGGTTTGCAAAAACAGCAAATGCTAAAACATCATTTTAATATTCAAGGTTTAGAAACAATACAGCACGGTATTTTATGGTTAATAGAAGCAGATGAACAAAACATCCATAAGATAATCGATTCCCATATTTTATTTAACCCTGTTGCTCAGGAGTGTTATGATTGCACATGATTATGTCGATTTGATACGCGAAGCATTGCCTTATTGCCTAACAGAAACCGCATTAACCTGTGGCAAAAAATATCGCGGTAAAGTGCGCGATACTTATGACCTAGGCGATAAACTATTATTAGTCACGACAGATAGACAAAGTGCATTCGATCGCGTATTAGCTGCTGTGCCTTACAAAGGTCAAGTATTAAATCAAATCAGTGCTTGGTGGTTTCAGCAAACTAAACATATGATTGATAATCACGTGATTTCGATTCCTGATCCTAACGTGACTCTTGCAAAAAAATGTCAAGTGTTTCCCATAGAATTTATTGTGCGTGGTTATATTACAGGTACAACGAATACTTCTCTTTGGACACAATATCAAAAAGGCGTGCGTAACTATTGTGGTCACGACATACCTGAGGATTTACGTAAAAATCAAAAATTAGCAAAACCATTACTGACACCAACGACCAAAGAAGAACACCATGATAGACCTATTAGCGCAGAAGACATAGTTCGCGAAAATTTCATGTCTGCTGAAGATTGGCAAATCGCATCAACTGCTGCTATGAAATTATTTCAATTTGGCGCAGAAACTGCCTTAAAACACGGGTTAATTTTAGTAGATACTAAATATGAAATGGGCAAAGACGCTGATGGTAATATTATTTTAATCGACGAAGTCCATACTCCTGATTCTAGCCGCTACTGGATTGCTAAAACTTATGAGGAACGATTTGCCAACCAACAAGAACCTGAAAACATAGATAAAGAATTTTTACGTTTGTGGTTTGCAGATCATTGCGATCCTTATAACGACAAAGAATTGCCAAAAGCACCTGAAGAATTAATCATAAAACTTTCTAGTCGTTACATACAATTATATGAGATGATAACCGGGAAAAAATTTGTGTTTCCTGAAAAGTTAATTTCGGTGCAAGAACGAATTGAAAACTGTGTTATATAGAGTGAAAAT
>LSTE01000111.1 GCA_001644445.1 Gammaproteobacteria bacterium SCGC AG-212-F23 | reverse complement strand
GAACAGAGCAAAAATAAAAATAAGAATAATAAAATCAATAGGTTATAAATATGCCAGTTAAGGCGAAATGGCACTTTAAGCTTTTTTGAGCTATCTTTTCACCATTTGCTGTTCACGAATCGTGAACAGCGAACATCTAATAGTTATAGACTCAACCCCTACAAAAGCTTAAAATACGCGCTTTCATGCAATTTTCTGAGAAAACAATGGCCATTGGAAACAGTTTTCATGTAATTAAAGACCCTGTGCATGGCACTATGCAGTTTACCACTACTGAGAATGCATGGATTAAGCCGTTTATTGACAGTCCGCATTTTCAGCGCTTGCGCCACATCAAGCAAGCTGGCATGGGTGATTATATCTTTCCTGGATCAGTACATACTCGCTTTAACCATTCACTAGGTTGTTGCTATATTGCGAGTCAAATTTCTAAAAAAATTGATTTGCCAGAAGAAGAACGTCAATTGGTACTGATTGCCTGTCTTTTACATGATATCGGTCATGGGCCTTTTTCGCATACCTTTGAAGACCTTTTTCACGATAAATTGATACGTCACGAAGCATGGACACCACATTTTTTAAGTAGTTATAAAACCCAAGAATTTTTTGATTTTTATAATCAATGCAATCCACACTATCCATTGACCATCGAAAAATTTCAGCAAATCGAAAACATGATTATGCATAAATTGCCAAGAAAACAATTATTGGCAGACATTGTATCTTCGCAGCTTGATGCTGATCGATTGGATTACTTATTACGCGATAGCCATTTTTGTGGCGTGAGTTATGGGCAATTTGATTTTCGCTGGATGATTAACTCTATGGCTGTCATTGATACTGCTAAAGGAAAACGCTTAGGCATCACTCACAAAGGTGTTGGCGTTGTCGAACATTATTTAATGGCGCGACGATTAATGATTCGCAATATTTATCATCATCCAAAAAAACTCGCAATCGAATACTATATGGTGCAACTATTAGTGCATCTTGCTGAATGCCTAGAAAAGCACGCCCCATTCGCGCATGTGAAAAATTCTTTGCTAGGAAAATTTTTGTTGCAAGCACATTATTTTAATCGAGAAATTACACCGAAAACGGATTTGCAACAACACAAACAATTATTTATTGACAAGAATTATAGTGATTATAAAGAGCTTTCTGATTACGATGTTTTTTCTGCCATCAAATGGCTAGCAAATAATAACGAAACACATCCGGCAATCGATCTCGCTAAACGACTACAACTCCGTCAAATGCCGAAAACAGTTTTATTAGATCAAAATAATATTGCCGATATCGAAGCTAAAATTAACGATTTCAAATATACACATCAACACTCAATCCAAGATTGGCAATTCACTATGATCAAAACACCGTTGCAATCATACACGATAGAAGACGATCCCATTCTAGTGGTTGATGATCGCAATGAAGTAAGACCCATTAATGAATTATCAATTATGATCGATGCTATCTCTGACAAGTATGAACATTCGGTTTTTTTATGCATTGATCAAGCTATTCTTGCTGAAAAAGAAGTAAAACAATTTCTTGAAGCATTAACCTTAAATTCACGAGAGAAAATTAGAAATGTTTAAAACTGTTATTTTAGCAGCAGGCCAAGGTAAAAGAATGTTTTCTGACACCCCTAAAGTTTTGCATTTTCTCGCCGGAAAATCTTTGTTGCAACATGTAGCTGATACTGTTGCAACGCTTACAACAGAGTCCCCGATTATTGTTTTCGGACATCAAGGTCAACTCGTCAAAGAAACATTACCAAACACACCAGCGACTTGGGTCGAACAAAAAGAGCAACTAGGCACAGGCCACGCCTTGCTACAAACATTACCCCATATTCCAGACGGTCAACGCGTGCTGGTGTTGTATGGCGATGTTCCATTGATTAATGCATCTACCTTAAAAAATTTATTAAACACGCCTGAAAATTCGTTGGGCTTAATTACTGCAAACGTTTCGCAACCAGCTGGATTAGGTCGCATTGTTCGCGATGCGCAAAATAAAATAATTGATATTATCGAAGAAAAAGATACAACAGAGACACAACGCGCCATCAGTGAAATCAACTCTGGTATTTATTATATTCCCAAAAAATTTCTTTCCAACTGGTTACCTGCTCTCACTAATAACAACAGTCAAAAAGAATATTATCTTACCGATATCATCCGACTCGCCGTGAAAGAACATATTCCAATTTATGCTGTGAAACCTTCTTACGAAGAAGAAATTTTAGGAGTCAACGATAAAATACAATTAGCCCATCTCGAACGTTTTTTCCAAAAAAAATTGGCTGAAAAATTAATGCAACAAGGCACCACTCTCGCTGATCCCACTCGCATTGATATACGAGGTTCACTTACTGTCGGAAAAGATATTTTTATCGATGTAAACGTCATTTTCGAAGGAAATGTTATCTTGGGAAATCGCTGCCAGATAGGCGCAAACAGTATTTTAAAAAATGTTATTTTAGGTGATGATGTAGAAATTAAACCGCATTCTGTCATTGAAGGCGCGGAAATCAATCAGAGTTGTGTGATTGGTCCTTTTGCTCGCATCAGACCTGGCACAACACTTGCTGCAAATGTACACGTTGGCAATTTTGCTGAAATTAAAAATAGCTTCATCGGTGAAAATACTAAAATCCATCACGTTAGTTACACAGGCGACAGCACACTAGGTAAAAAAGTAAATATAGGCGCTGGTACTATTGTTTGCAATTACGATGGCGTTAACAAATATCGCACGACCATTGAAGATGGTGCATTTATCGGCTCAAACTCTTCTCTAGTCGCACCCGTGAATATTGGCGCTGGTGCAATCATTGGCGCAGGATCTATTATTAATCGTGATGCTCCACCTCATCAACTGACTCTAGCGCGCGCTCAGCAAACCACGATTGAAGGTTGGAAACGACGCAACAAAGAAGGAGAATCTTAATTATGTGCGGAATTGTTGGTGCAGTTGCTGAACGTAACATCGAAAAAATTCTATTAGAAGGTTTAAAACGCTTAGAGTATCGCGGTTATGATTCTGCTGGTATGGCCATATTGGATACTCAACAAAAAATTCAACGCCTACGAACACAAGGTAAAGTTCGTCAACTAGAAGAATTGCTCAATCAATCTTCTTTGCATGGTAACACGGGTATAGCACATACTCGTTGGGCAACACATGGTGAACCCTCTGAACACAATGCACATCCTCTCATCTCTAATGGCGAATTTGCACTGGTCCACAATGGAATTATTGAAAACCACGATAGCTTACGCAAATTTTTAATCGAAAAAAATTATCAATTCACTTCACAAACTGATTCTGAAACCATCGTACATCTGTTGCATTTTCATTTTCAAGAAACGAAAGATTTTTTAAAAGCTACGATTAAAACAGTACAGCAATTAGAAGGCGCTTACGCCTTAGGCATCACTTCTTCGCACTTCCCAGGGCGCATGATTGGTGTACGTCACGGCAGTCCACTTGTTGTCGGCAAAGGCATTGATGAAAACTTTTTTGCATCTGATCCACTTGCACTATTACCCGTCACACAACAGTTTACTTATTTAGAAGATGGTGATATTGCTGATATCTCTAGGAAAACTATTCACATTTTCGATAAAAATGGCGTAGCCGCTGAACGCACTACCCGTACCTTAGAAATTAATTTTGACACATCTGAACGCGGTGAACATAGACATTTCATGAGTAAAGAAATTTTCGAACAACCGCAGGCGATCAGCGCTTGTCTCGAAGGCCGTATTGCAAGAAATCATATTTTACCTAGTGCATTTGGTTTGCATACGGCGCCTATTTTCAAAAAAGTTGAACGCATACAAATTGTTGCTTGCGGTACTAGTTACCATGCCGCTATGGTTGCGCGTTATTGGATTGAATCTCTTGCAGGCATACCTTGTGTCGCAGAAGTTGCGAGTGAATTCCGTTATCGCAATCCTGTCGTACAGCCTAACACTTTATTTGTTTGTCTTTCTCAATCAGGTGAAACTGCTGACACACTTGCAGCATTACGCCTTGCGAAAAAAATTGGATTTTTGGGCACTCTTGCAATTTGTAACGTACCTGAAAGCACTATCGTGCGCGAAGCAGACATGCATTTCATGACTCGTGCAGGGGTAGAAATTGGCGTTGCTTCTACAAAAGCATTTACGACACAACTCATTGCTTTATTATTATTGACTTTAGTGATAGGACGACAACATAAATTATCACGTGATTTAGAACATCATTTGGCAACTCAGCTACAATTATTACCTCAGCTTATTGATACTACGCTTGACGTTAATACCGATATTATTCGCCTAGCAAAAAATTTCGTAGACAAACACCATGCATTATTTTTAGGACGTGGCGAATTGTTTCCCATCGCACTAGAAGGCGCTTTAAAACTTAAAGAAATTTCCTATATTCATGCAGAAGCATATCCTGCTGGCGAGTTAAAACATGGACCACTTGCATTGGTTGACCGTCAGATGCCTGTTATCATCATGGCACCAAATAATGAGTTGCTCGAAAAAGTAAAATCAAATTTACAAGAAGTGCGCGCACGTGGTGGCGAATTATTTATTT
>LSTE01000110.1 GCA_001644445.1 Gammaproteobacteria bacterium SCGC AG-212-F23 | reverse complement strand
TCAAATGAAATCTACAAGTGCTGGCGTCATTGTTAATTCTTCTGCAATTGGGGATAATGTTGACAGTGATTTTGATAGCAGTCTGACTGGTTTAGATGTACCTACTGATACGGATGCTAATACCCAGCCTACTGTGCCAACTACAGCATTGAGCGAATTTTTCAATGATGCTACATCATCTACAGCCTCTAATGCATCTGCTACTTCTCAGCCCGGTATTGTAACAACTTCTACATCTGCTACTTCTCAGCCTGGCATTGCTACAACTTCTACGTCCGCTGCGGTAGTAACATCTTTGAAAGCAGCAACTTCCCCGCTACCTTCTTCTCCACATAATAGCGACATTAAATCTGTTGGTTCAAACAAATCAGACGGGCCTCTTATTCGTCGAATAGATGAACGTTCCGACATGGGCTTGATTGCGTTTGATGATTTATTTGTGGAAGAAAAAGGAGAATACATACTTAATCAAAAAATTTTTAATGTTTTAAAAACAAAAAATATTACCCAATTGTATGTGCTTCTAGATAATGCGGATGAGAAAATTATTAGGGATCACTGTCCGCAAGGTTTAGGAATGCTACCTGAAACTATATATCGTACTACTGTCATGCCAACAGATTTAATTTGGAATTTTAATAATCAAACGTTTGTTGCTTACCACGATACTGCAAAGCAGAAGGGAGATGAAACGGCATACGCAGGCCTTTATAATAAAATTATTGGTAACGATGAGCTTCTTGCTCAATTCGATGCAAAAGATCTAGGTAGTACATTTACTGCTATCGAGATTAGCACGGGTGATAAGCCACCAAAAACGACTCCCGATATTAGCGCGGGTGATAAATCACCAAAAACGACTCCTTTTAGTAAAGAATATTTTAAGGCATGTTATTTTATCGTGGAAAAATTTGTCAAAAATAAAAAATTGGAACACAACTGGCAGTTGATGTTGCATATGTTGATGAATTCCAGTAGTACTGTGGAACGCTTTTATTTGTTTTCTTCGGATGAAAATGTACTTGATTATGCGGAGTCGCTATCAAATGAGTCTGCTAGTAGGATTGGTTATTTTATTGCTATGCCTATATTACCTGCTCTTGACCCGAATCAAAGTTCTCATCATAGCGCAGCATCTGATGCTGATCAAAGCTCGGAACACGGTGCAGTATCTGCAAATACCAGTAGCTCATCTTGTCTTGTTTCCTGTTTCTCATGGTTTACGACGTGTTGTAATAAATCATCAGAGTCTGAAATAACAGCTTCACATAATGCCGAAGATTCAAATGCAGATTATAACAGGATGGTAGAGAATACACCCACTATGACCAGAGCTAATAATCAATCTTAAAAAAACGAGGTGATCAACCGTGGTTGCAACAAGTACTACAATGGTAAAATCCGCAATAAGCACTAATACAAAAGCTATGTCGTCATCGGTTGACCTAAAAACAGCCGCGCCTACGCACGTTGTTAAGAAACCTTATCGCGCAGCATTGATTTATGTTAATGAATTTTTAGTTGAAAAGAGTAAATTTGTTTTTGCAATCGAATTACAATCAGAAATCCTTGCTAGTTTAAAAGCCGCTAATATTACGAAAATTTATGGCTTCATGGATCACTTAGATCCTAGGTTGCAAAAAAAAGGTATTGATATTCGCCCGCTTGACGGGTTTGAATTTATTATGGTGACATCTCTGGATCTTGTTTGGGGATATAAAAATACTGACATAAAGAAAATGTTTCCATCTTATTCTGAGGCTTGTGGTTTAGGGGCGGATGAGGAAAATCTGAAAACAGATTTTCCAAAACTGTATAGCGATTTCTTTACATTATTTGATTCTACTGAAAAACTTATTCAAAATACAGAGAGAGTAGGAACGTTAGGTAAAACAACACATGCTTATTATACGGGAATTAATGACAGTGAAGATTGTTATTATTCCGCCTACAATTGTGTGGTAGGAAAAATTGCTAAACGACTTCGATTAAATCCAACCGAATTTATGCTTACTATGTTATTAAGTCAAAAAGACAGTCGTCGGGTGAGTCAGTTATATTTTTTCTCCGCTAATGCTAACTTGCATGCGGAGGCTATCGGAGTAGAGGGGAAAAATAAGAGTTATAATTTTTTTGTTAATATCCCTATTGTTAAGGATAATGCATTGGCGGTATATCGAAAAATTATTGCAGAATTTGGACATGAAAAAGCTGTAAGAATACCCCATGCTATTCCCTTGGCCAGTCAAATGCAAGGGGTTGTGAAACAACGTAGAAGGTCTGTTGATTCGAATTTCGTACTCTTTGCAACGGCTAGCTTGCCCACCAATGCGTCGCTTAATGGCGATCTGGATGTATATCATCGATTGCCTGAAGGTGATGATCAGTGGATAACTCACGCTATCATCGATACGCCTGTTACAGGTAGGGCAGCGGCGGCTAGAGCAGCGGCGAAAGAAGAGGATAGTTCTTGCTTGTCCTGTTGTTTCCCTAAATAATTTATTGTCAGTAAAAGGAAAAATTTATGAGTCACACAAGGGAATTATTAAAAGAAGCAGCGGTAATCTCTGTTAGGGATTTGATGGTGAAAGTTGTTGATGCTAATGCCTATTCTGTTGATGATGCTATTCTTGATGTCTTACATATCAAAGATATCAAAAAGATTTATTTGCTTGTTGATGAGAAGGATGCCATTTTTCTTGCTGATGGAAAAGATACTATCAAGGATAGAATTCTATTCTATCATACTATTTATGAGAGCCTCACCAACGGCGATGTTAAGAATGATACCGGTTCGGTGGTAGATAGGTATATCTTTGAAGTTTGTTTTGTTTTTCCCACGGATTTAATTTGGGGGTCGCATACATTATCAGAGCAGGATTTGCTTGTTTATTCTCATTCTAAAAGAACTTCAAGTATCGATTCTAAAGATGCAATATCTACTTTTCTTGAGTGTGCCGATGCGAAGACTTTAGGTGAGAAACACCCTTGTTACTTAGGTGCGACATTTGATCGGTTATGTTCTGACTATGTTCTTGATGATTCAGATCGCACTAAGAGTCATGTTGTCACTAGCAAATATATAAGTGAGTCAACCAATGCTGACGCAAAAAAAAATGCAAGCAGCCATAATCTAATCACTAATCAATTGCTGCCTATTATGGCAATCATAGGTAATGCAGAAAGATATTATGCTGCGTGTCAGTTTTTGTTAATAGAGCTTGCACGAAAATTAAAATTAGATATGATGGTTCTTATGTCTTTATTAGTAGCAAAAGAACAAAACATCGAGAAACTGCATTTTGTTTCTAAAACAGTCGAACAAAATGATTGGGTTGCAAAAATAACGCCGTGTCTGTCAACCATCAAACCTAATTTCTTAGTTAATTTACATATTTCAGAAGCAGAAGCAGTATTGCCTAACAATTCTAAGGAACTTGGGTTAAATTTAACACGTATTAGTACAGTTCTTGATTTGTCCGCAATTGCTTTATTAAGCAATCATGCTGGTTCGGCAGCGAGTACTTCGCATCTGCTTGAAGTTACTTCACCAGATTCAGCGGCTAACACTCCGCGTCAGCCTGAAGTTACGTCATCAGACAGTAATGCTAGTTCAGTAGCTAATACTCCGCGTCCAACATCTTGGTGTTCTTGTCATTGCTTGTTTTGTGCTTGTGGGTCTACAGAGGAAGAGGATAATTCATTTATGGAGTTACCGGGCAATGAGCCTGGTTCTAATAAACCTAACGTTCCTACCGCATTACGCAGTTAAATGAGTGAGGAGATTGTATGAGTTTTACAAGACAAGAAGCAGCAGTGCTATCAGTTAAAGATTGGTTGTCTGCGAGCGGTAATAGCAGCAATATTAATACGCAAATTACCCAGGCTTTGCTGCAGAAAGGTATTAAGACTATCTTCCTATTGGTTGATGATACGCTTGATGAGGCAAGAAAAAGAATAACAGTTTATAAGGATATTAAAAATAGCTTAGAAAGTGCAATCAGTTCAGATTCAACTACGAATGCCAATTTTAGTGTTTATATTGTTTTTCCTACAGATTTAATCTGGATGCAGATTTTGTCTGAAAAAGATGTGTGCGCGTATCATAGAGCAAACGGAGTTACGTCAAATGTAAATGATAAGGTAGCTTCGTATCTCACATCTCAAGCACTATTACAAGAAATAGGTGAAAAACCCTTAGCTGCGAATAGACAGGAAACATTTGAATCTTTATGCAATAAATACACCGCGGATAGCAAGGCAGATACCACATCGCAGGTTTATCTCTCTCCTGCTAAAAATTTAAAAGCCGAGGATGTGCGCAGTGTTATGTCTCAATCAGGGTGGGGAATAATTAAAGATATGGAAGCTTATTTCCCTGCCTGCCGATTTATTGTGGGAAAAGTTGCTGAAAGATTTATGTTGGATATGAGAACACTCATGTGCAGGTTTTTGGTACATAGTGATAAGTCTATTAGTCGATTTTATTTTTTTTCAGCAGATGATTTTTCAGTGCAAGCGATTAATAAAACGTTTTCGAAAAAATCAAAAGATTTTTTTGCGCACGTGCAGGTGAATAAAAATCTCTTAGCAAAGGATTATGCGGAGC
>LSTE01000109.1 GCA_001644445.1 Gammaproteobacteria bacterium SCGC AG-212-F23 | reverse complement strand
GTATGATTTGTAATTTGGGGCATACGATAGGGCATGCGTTAGAAAAAGTTTCTCATTATAAAGTGATGCATGGATATGCTGTGGCGTTTGGAATATTAGTAGAAGCTAAGATAGCGGAATTATTAGGATTCCTGAATGCCGATGATTTTTATATGATTCAAACTGTATTTGCTAAATTGGGCATCTTAGGTCATCATTATAAAAAATATTCTGTTGAGAAGATTTTGTCGGCAACAAAGTCGGATAAAAAAAATCGTGGTGGTAAAACACGGTATGTATTATTGGAGCGGATCGGAAAAATAAATGCATTCGATAATGCTTTCGCACAAGTAGTGCTTGATGCTGTTGTGAGAAAAGCGATTAAATGGGTTGTCGCAAGTAATTGCAAAGTCGCCAGTGGGTAGGTGTGTTCTCCGTACGATTGGTCGGGAAAAAAGGCCAGTCCCTGGCCTGTTTTCCCTAAAGCCGACATCCTGTCGGCTTTCCCAATCGCACTCCAAACACACCTACCCACCGCCGCCTTCACAATCACTTGCGACTGGGTGTAGAGGATATTGGGAAAAACTTGGGAGGACTTCGTGGCTGGAAATAGTTTCGGGCAAATTTTTAAAATTACCACTTGCGGTGAATCACACGGTGGCGCCGTAGGTGTGATTATTGATGGCTGCCCACCGGGAATTGCAATTTCTTCTGATGAAATTCAACATGAGTTAGATCGCCGTAAACCTGGCCAGAGTGCGATTACTACACCACGCAAAGAAGCAGATAAAATTCATATTTTATCCGGTATTTTTGAGGGTAAAACCACAGGAACACCCATTTTATTACTTGCCTACAACGCAGACATGCGTCCCGAAGATTACGCCGAACTAAAAAAATTATATCGCCCTTCACATGCTGATTTCACTTATACCCAAAAATACGGTCACCGCGATTTTCGCGGCAGCGGCAGAGCAAGCGCGCGTGAAACACTAGCGCGTGTCGCCGCAGGCGCGATCGCTAAAAAATATTTACAAGAACAATTAAATATCGAAATTTTCAGTTACGTAGAGGAAGTGGGTAATATCAAAACTGATATTCATTATGCTAATGTAACAAAAGAATTAATAGAAAAAAACATTGTACGCTGTCCCGACTCTAAAGCTTCCACCAAAATGATTAAATTAATCGAACAAGTAAAGAAAGAAGGTGATTCTATCGGTGGCGTGATCAAAGGCATCATCCGTCACGTGCCTGCGGGTCTCGGCGAACCAGTATTTGATAAATTGTCCGCTGATTTAGGCAAGGCTATGTTAAGCATAAATGCAGTAAAAGGCTTTGAAATTGGCTCAGGATTTTCTGGGACTGGCATGCGTGGCAGTGAACACAATGATGAATTCATTATAGAAAATGACGTAGTAAAAACAAAAACGAATTACGCAGGCGGTGTGTTAGGCGGTATTTCTTCAGGCGAAGATATTTATTTTCGTGTTGCATTCAAACCAGTTTCTACCATTAGCAAACAACAAAATACCATTGATGCAAAACATAAAACAGTGAAACTAAGTGCCGCAGGTAGACACGATCCTTGCGTATTACCACGCGCAGTACCTATCGTCGATGCTATGTCGGCATTGGTTATTATGGACCATTATTTACGGTATAAAGCCCAATGCGGAAAAAATTAATCCTAGGCGTTTCCGGTGTGCGTGGTTCTTTTTCGGAAGAAGCGGCTTTGCACTTTTCCAAAAAAAATAATCTTGATTGCACATTGGAATATCTTGTTGATATGGAAGGTGTGTTGTCTGCATTTGATAGAAATGCAATTGATTTAGGCGTTTTCCCCGTTGTGAACAACAATGCGGGGCTAGTACAAGCGGCGTTTATCGCCATGGGAAAACGTTCATTTACGTATCTTGAAAATATTTGGCTTGAGATCAATCATTGCTTACTAGCAAAACCAGGCATTCAATTGCAACAAATACAAAAAATTATTTCTTACCCACAAGCACTATTACAATGTAAACAATATTTAGGACAGCATTTTAAAAATGCTGAATTAATTGAGTGGGACGATACTGCCAAGGCAGCAAATGATCTGGCAAAAAATATTTTAGATGACACCAGCGCAGTCATTGCCTCTAGAGCATGCGCTAAAATTTATGGGCTTTCTATTCTAGAAAAAAATATTCAGGATGTTAATCCAAATATGACGGCGTTTATTCTGGTGAAAAAATAGGGGGCGAAACTCGTGTCATCCTGAGGCGTGTCATCCCGAGCGTAGCGAGGGATCTCCCTGTAAGCAGGAGATCCTTCGGCGCAAAAAGCACGCCTCAGGATGACACAGAACCCCTTAAGGGAATTTATCAAATTACGGCACACAAATTAGAGGCTAATTTATGAAAACCTTAAAACAATTGCGAAAAAAAATAAACACCATCGACAAAACTATCATCAAACACATTGCCGCTCGCATGAAACTATCCGACAAAATCGGCAAACTCAAAGCAAAATCCGCTTTACCTATCATAGATAAATCC
Organism: Gammaproteobacteria bacterium SCGC AG-212-F23; assembly: GCA_001644445.1. Classification (GTDB taxonomy): domain Bacteria; phylum Pseudomonadota; class Gammaproteobacteria; order DSM-16500; family DSM-16500; genus SCGC-AG-212-F23. The sequence continues at coordinate 2,105 of LSTE01000109.1, read as the reverse complement.
CGTGAAAAAAAACTAGAAACTTTCCACAAAAAACTTTCAAAACAACATCAATTAAGCGTGAAATTTATCAATCAATTATTTAAACTCATTGTGATAGAATCACGAAAGATGCAGAAATCTAAGTGAAAGAACACGATCGTTTACACAGACTAACAGTCCCCTCTCCCGCCGCTTGCAATCTTAAAATAATATGAACTTCACAGCGGGAGAGGGTTAGGGAGAGGGAAAATCGACGATTACGAAAATCAGCTTGGCCGTCGTTTACCCTCACCCCGACCCTCTCCCGCCAGATATGTATCATATTTTTTCACTGTCATAGCGGCGGGAGAGGGAGATTTTATGTAATCACCGCACTCTGAAAATGTATCAATCGCTAACCTACTAACGACAAAGAGAAATATCCACCTTCACAGCCCCTTTATCATACGCAACAAAATCCGGGTGATTGGCAAAAGGCTTCTCTGCGAATAAACTTTTGAAATCTTCATAATCATCTTGAGTAATTTTTTCAGGGTTCAAATCCCGTAATTTTTGATAAAGATTTTCTGTTGTCTCTTGCATGCGCACATTAATTTCAAAGAAACCTAAACAATAAATATTTTTGCCTTTACGCTTTTCTGCGATCTCTTTAAATTTAGCGATAATCACTTGCTCGTCATCATCTTGTTGAAAAACATTATGTGCGTTCGCGACACCGTCCGGTAGCCGAATTTTTTCGTTATTTTTGTTGGCAATAGAAACTCCACCCAATCCTTTCACCTGTTTTTCCCAAAAAATCAGATTGCGAGTAAAAATATGCTGCAAGAGATCAATTATTTTTCCTAGATATTTATTATTTGTTTTGTATTGACCTGGCACCCTTTTTATCGTTATTGCGGAAGTACTTGCAATCTTATGCAATTCTATACGCTTTCGCTCTTTATCAAGTTCTACCGTACGTTTTTCCTCATTACGCACAATATCCATGCGCGCATCTGCACGACTCTGAATGGCAGTGGATTGTTCAGTGAGTTCGCGATTTCGCTCTTTGCGTTTGATATCTTCAAAGTGTAATTTCTTTTTTTCAATGCGATTATATTCCAGTCTGATAACATCATCAGTCGCATCATTTTTTACAATAACTGTGCCTATTTGAGCCAATGTTTTTTGCAAGTTATCCAATGCGGAATCCAATCTTCTCTTAGCTTGAGAAATATCTTTTGATGAACCTAAACGGATTTTTTCGTCGATGGCTTGGTATGCATTATCATAAGTTTTGTAATGTGCTTCTGCTTCATCAAATTGCTTTTCCGCTTGCAATAGATTTGTTAATTTATCCATTTTATAGAAAAAAATCGCATGCTGCGCTTGTATTCTTTCAAATGTTTTTTTGACCTTGTTGGAATCATTGCCCATGGTTTCCAATTTCTCCGCCATCAATTTATCCACCTGCTCACATTGCGGTTTCACAGTTGATAAAATCACTTTGACTGGTGTGTTCTCTGGCAAAAGTGCTGTGGGAACTTCCAACGATTCCACCATAGGCTGCAAGCATTGATATTTTGCTCGACTTTTCATAAAACATTTTTCGCTGATATCTTGAACCTTCTGAGCCAATTCACTTAAGGAAATAGCATCAAAAGCAAAATAATGTTTAGTAATCGCATGATTTTCCATACCCAATACAACAAACTGTCCAAACTTATCAAAAAATTCTTTGGCTTTAGGATGAGCCAATGGTTTTTTCTCTGCTTCAATTAATTTAAAAACTACATCCGTATAATATTTCCTGGCAGCTTTTCTCACCTCTTCCGCCAAATCGCTTTTAAATTTACTACGTAAATCAATCAGACGACTCACTGCGGTTGTTGCGGCAAAAAAGGCTTCTAGCGCTTTTTCGAAAGCCTTTAGTGCAGCAATGTGTTCACTGATATCAAGCTCATATTGGGAATAAATCGATGCAAGTTGCGGATTGTCGGTTTGTAATGCGATCACACGAGAATGAAAGAATTCAAGAAACTTTTCTGCCTCCGCCAACATTTCTTTCTTGCTTGCGAAGCTGGGCATACTGCTTAACATATTGTCTCCTTATTTCATTAATTTCCCCCCTAAAAAGTCAAAAAAGG
>LSTE01000108.1 GCA_001644445.1 Gammaproteobacteria bacterium SCGC AG-212-F23 | reverse complement strand
TTTTAAGCGCTGTAGGCGCGCCAGATATCTACAGCGCACTTACAGTGCTTGCAGGAGAATTGCAATTCTAACCCGGGGTTACGGCGCATAAAGCGCGCCTTACCCTGGGCTAAAAAAACCGGCCTTCAGCCGGTTTTGTCAAATACTCTTGCTTTTCTCGACCACGCCCGCTATGTTATCGGATAACTTTTTTCAGGAAGAACAAAGCAATGATCGCAGACCGCCAAGCCTGTTTTCAATTGAAAGCCAGTTTTTTTCCCTGCACTATTTTACAAATTAGCCACTATGATCTTAACCAACTTGAACAGCAATTATTTGCCACTATCCAACGTGCACCGAATTTTTTTCTAGGGTCACCTGTCATCATTGATTTAGAGAAAATCAAAGATCTGACCACGGTAGATTTTTCACAGCTTAAGAAAGTATTGATTAATAGCAGCCTAGTTCCCATGGGTATACGCAATGGTAGTGAAAAACAACATATAGCAGCCGTCAGTGCAGGGTTACCCGTAGTCACCATTGGAAAAAATTCAAAAGAAACAACCCAGCCCACAACAGAACCAGAGAAACAAGTCGCACAACCATCAACACCGGGCAGCAAACTTGTGACAACACCTATACGTTCAGGCATGCAAATTTATGCAAAAGATGCCGATTTAATTGTTTTAGCACCAGTTAGCGTAGGTGCAGAATTATTGGCAGACGGTCATATTCACGTTTATGGTCCTTTGCGCGGTCGTGCGCTTGCTGGTGTACGCGGCAACAAAGACGCTCGTATATTCTGCCAAAAACTGGATGCTGAATTAGTTTCTATTGCAGGTTATTATTTAGTAAAAGAAGAATTGCAGAATGACGCTGACGGTGGCATGATGCAAATCTATTTGGAAAACGAAGAAGTCAAGCTGACTAAGTGTGGGAGATAAATATGGCAGAAGTCATCGTAGTCACCTCCGGTAAAGGCGGTGTAGGGAAAACCACAACCAGTGCTTCACTTGCTGTTGGTTTGTCAAACCGCGGTTATAAAACTGTAGTGATCGATTTTGATATTGGTTTGCGTAATTTAGATTTAATTATGGGTTGTGAGCGCCGAGTGGTTTATGATTTTATCAACGTCATTCGTGGCGAAGCCAATCTCAATCAAGCTTTAATTCGTGATAAACATGCCAAAGAACTCTATATTCTTCCTGCCTCGCAGACCCGCGACAAAGATGCATTAACACAGGAAGGCGTACAAAAAGTTTTAGATGAATTACAGAAAACGTTTGATTATATCGTCTGTGATTCACCCGCAGGGATAGAGCACGGCGCGCAAATGGCAATGTATTTTGCAGACCATGCAGTTGTAGTCACGAATCCAGAAGTCTCTTCCGTGCGCGATTCCGACCGTATGTTAGGATTGCTTTCCAGTAAAACCAAACGTGCAGAAGAAAGACGTGAACCCGTCAAAGAACACTTATTGATTACCCGCTATTCCCCTAAACGCGTGACGCGTGGCGACATGATGAGCTTAGAAGATGTGAATGAAATCTTAGCGATTCCATTATTGGGTGTCATTCCAGAATCGCAAGCTGTGCTGCGTGCCTCCAATGCCGGTGATCCTGTGATTTTGGATGAAGAGAGTGATGCGGGCCAAGCTTACGCAGATGCGATTGAGCGTTTTCTGGGCGAAGACAAACCTTTTCGTTTTGTTTCCGAAAAAGTGCATTGGATTAAGCGCCTTTTCAGCATCAAAGAAAAGGAGCACGCATGAGTCTCCTAAATAAACTCGAAAAAATCGTCCATTATTTCCAACCACCACAAAAAACTGCCAGGGTTGCTAAAGAGCGTTTGCAGATCATTATTGCTCACGAACGCCAACGCGATAACCCAGACTATTTGACCCTCATGCAAAAAGAGTTGTTAGAAGTCATTTCCAAGTACGTACAAATCAACAAAGACGACATCAAGATCGAATTAGATCGCAAAGATGGTTGTTCTATCCTAGAGCTGAATATTGTTCTTCCTGCCAGTGGTGTTGTTGCTTAATTCATTTGATTCATGTCGTCCCGCTTTATTTGCGAATAGGACCTCTCATCCCGCGGATTAATCGCGGGATCCAGAACGTACTTTGCCAAGCTACGCGTGTGATCTCTCTGTAAGCAGGAGATTCCTCGCTGCGCTCGGAATGACATAGCTTTGTCTTTTCCGCCTTCTTAATAAGGCCCTTAAGAAAACCTTAAGCTTTTTCTGGTATTATTTGTCCAATTTACCCAATATTGTGCGCACGAGAGAAAGCATGCAAGCCAGCCATAACGCTTCTACACAAAAACCGCAAACTACTGCAGCGACGATCAGCAGTACTGCAACAGCCACAACAAAGTTTGTAGCAGCCCCCGATGCAAAATGGAGTAGCGATTTAGATGTCTTATGTCAACAAGCACTCCATGCGCGTTCCAGAAAATGTATTGAAGAAAGCCCTATTTTCAAAGCATGCTACGACGGCCATTGCTCAGCGCAACAATGTTACATTTTCTTTCGAAAAATAATTGCACTCGATAAGCAATATAAAAGTCAGAATAATCCTCACTCAGGACGTTTGGATTTAATCGGTGTTTTGTTAAGTCTAACTAATCACCATGAATTCATGCGTGATTTTTGGGAGCTATCGGGTAGTGAAAGAGAAGAAAACGTAGATGCTTTACTCGAAATTGCAGTGATTAATTATAAAGTAGATTATACCGTCTATCCACAGGAAGAAAAAAGCACATCTGAAAAAAACAATAATGGTTTACGCTATTATCAAGAGTATTCTATCTATTTTCAACGTTGTGATTATGATTTTCTTGAGCAAAAACGTGTTGCTTTAGCAGTGGAACGTATCAATAAATCTGTTGACCGTGTAGAAAAATATAAATTATTAAGAAAGATAAATTTTTTGTCCGCAGCTATAGCTGATGAAAAATTAGAGGGCGATTCAATAAATGAAGATGATTTTAATCTTTTGCAAAAAATTGTTTTTGAGTTTGATCATGGCCACAAAAGTCCAGTTTATACTATGTTAATCAGCAGTCGAGTGTTCCAGGAATATGCTAAAGGAGGAAAATCTGCAGAAGAGTGTTACGAATATTTTAAAAAAATATGTGGTTATAAAAAAGGCATTTCAAAAATATTTTTAGAATTTTCGGAGAACCAGAAATTATTTGATTATATTAAAAAATTAAATGAAGAAAAAAAAGCAGATATAGATTTGCTAAATAAGATATTAGCAATTATCGGTGATGAGTATTGGAGCCATGAAAGCGAGATCATTAAGTTTTTTAGAGAGATAATGATGCTTTATGACCCGTCACTATTAAGGTCAATTCTAAATAACTTGATGAATGAGAATAGTCTCTCTCAAAGATCTACTTCCAACAAAACGGCTCTCCACAAAAGGATGGCATTTCTAAAATCGTGTGGTGTAGAATCCGATTCGGTTATTAGTCATCTGCCATTAACAAGATTATGGTTTGTTCTTGGCAAGATGCAACAAGTCATGCATTTTGAAACTATAGCTACGCTTATTATGGAGCATGCCGACTTTAAAGCCGGTTTGCAAGATGGAGCTGGCAGTTTTTCGTTGTTAGAAGACGCAATGAAGGCCAATAATTATTGGCCATCGATTATTTACACAATTTGTCATGATAATTACAAATTGCGAGAGTTTTGCGAAAAACAAACAGGCGATGAAAAAATAAAAACACAGGAAAAAATTAAAAAATTTATTAATAGTAGAACCACGGTTGCGCCTTTTCAGCGTCCTGCTTTGTTAAGTTTATTTAAGACAACGTTAGGTAATTCGAAAGAGATTTGTGAAGAAATGAACAAGGAGTGGGGGGAAGCGCTTGCCACAGCAAATCAATCCAAAAATAAAATAATACGTTCTATTCGGTTTGCAATAAATTCCGCTTTTGATACTAACGATAGTATAGTCAATTTTAATATACGTGCTAAAGGAAAATCTGATGCTCAGAAAGTTTCTTTGTGGAAAGGCGCTAATTCAGAAGCAATGAGAATTTTACAAGAAAATGAGACAGCCAGTGCTCCAGTGTCGCCATCTGAAATGCTGACAAAAAAAATTAAGCGAGTACCTAAGCGAAAGATTAGTCACTTGGATGATAATGCAATAACAGCACCCAGTTTAGCAACAACAAGTACAGCCGTTATCACTGCAGCAACAACCACTACTTTAATGAATGATACAGCGCTTTCTGTTGCCCAGCAATTAGGAGATGAAAAGGGTAGACTGGATGCGTATCGTTGGACAGGAGAGACTATCCCAAAGAGCAATGATCCACGCTTTAACGATATTTACGCAACAGTAGATGCAAATAGTTTTTATGCTCCTTATCAAAAAGCGTTTGATGCTGAGAGAGTTATATTACAGCAGATGCTCACAAAAAAGAAACAACGTGATGCGCAAGATCCTATTTATCAACATTATTTCAAAAAATTTCCAAATCTGCCCGCTAATACTATTATTGTAGGTAGTAAATTTTTTGCAGAAGATCTCAAAAATTTGCGTGCAATGGAATATGTGCCCGATGATAATTTATATAATACATATACTCATTGCTTGGCGCTTGTTCCCAATAATACAATTAACAGTTGGACGGTAATCGCTTTAGAATATATGTTCACTAAAAAAAATTCGAAAGAAGAATATAATCTTTTGGGCCAATATGTTGGAGAAGATATTGACAGCTCGGGTTACCAAGCCAATGTCA
>LSTE01000107.1 GCA_001644445.1 Gammaproteobacteria bacterium SCGC AG-212-F23 | reverse complement strand
ATGACAGCAAAAAATAGATATTGTATAGTGTCCCCTGATTTCCAGGGTTAGGGACAACGCTGCTCCATGCGAAAACTATTTTTTTTATTTCTGTCACTGTGTTCCACTACTGCTTTTTCCTACCAACACGGCGCCACACTCTCCTATGTGATTTTTCCCAAAGATCCTACGAATCTACACGGCATACGCGCCGCCTACTGGTTTCAACCTGAATCATGGATTTGGAAAAGCGCACAAATTTATATAGACACCAGTGCAGGACATTGGTGGATCACCAGTAACAGCCCTAATCACTCCCTGAATAGCATCGCCGTTGCACCCGTCTTGCGTTATTATTTACAGAAAGTCCCAACTATTTCCCCTTATGTAGAATTCAGCATAGGCCCTAGCTATTTATCGCGTACACGTATCGATGGCAGGAACCTAGGCATGCATTTTGCTTTTCAAGATCAGCTAGGCATAGGCATGACTTATGGCAAAGAAGAACGATTTTATAGCAGTATCAGCGTGTTACACTATTCTAATGGTTCACTTTGCCGCTGGAATGCAGGAATTACTGTTCCTATTATGCTAAATCTTGGCTATAAATTTAATTAGCGTTATACTTCTCGGCTCGATGCAACACCGCTTAAGGGAAAGATTAACGTGCCCAACAAATACAGTCCGGTCAAAAACACCCACCTCGAAGTTCGTTTGATCACCCAACGATCTCTGACTGCATTGGTCATGATGGGTATACTGGCACTGATTTTAATCTTGCGTTTAGGTTTTATGCAGTTAGCACAACATACGCTATACACCACATTATCCAAAAAGAATTGGCTAGACCTCATCCCCCTCGAACCCACACGCGGCTTAATCTACGATAGAAACGGTTTATTACTTGCAGAAAATACGGCTGTTTTCAGTTTGGATATTGTCCCTTATAAAGTTGCAAGTTTTCCCAAAATGCTGGCCGACCTTGCAAAAATTGTTGCTCTGTCAGACACCGACATTGCACAATTTCAACACCTACTAAAACAACACCGCCGTTTTGATGAACTCACTTTGAAATTACATTTAACAGAAGCGGAAGTTGCGAGATTTTATGAAAACCAATATCGTTTTCCCGGTGCTATTGTTAAAGCACGCTTGATGCGTCATTATCCACAAGGTGAAAGCTTCAGCCATGTTTTAGGTTACGTAGGACGCATTAATCTCGACGAATTAAAAGAAATAGACACGAGCAACTATAGCGGCAGTAATTACATAGGCAAAGCCGGCATCGAAAAATTTTACGAAGATGAATTACACGGCGCCGTCGGTTACCAACAAGCAGAAACCGATGCCAGCGGGGAACCTGTACGCGTACTCAACCAAATACATCCTATTCCCGGAAAAAATCTTTATCTCACTTTGGATAGTCATTTACAAAAAGCTGCTGAAGAAGCACTCGCAGGCCATCGCGGCGCAGTCATTGCCATTGATCCTAGCACAGGCCAAGTGCTCGCGATGGCAAGCGTTCCTAATTTTGATCCTAATCTTTTTGTTGAAGGTATTCGCAACCAAGATTACCAAGCATTACAACAATCACCCGATCATCCTTTGTATGATCGTACAGTACATGGTCTTTATCCTTTTGCATCGACGATTAAACCGTTTATTGCTTTAGCAGGATTAAACACGGGTGTCGTCACTGCAGAGGATACTATTTTTGATCCGGGTTGGTTTCGTTTAAAAAACAGTACGCACTATTTTCATGATTGGCAACATCAAGGTCATGGCACTGTCGATTTACATAAAGCGATTGTTAGTTCCTGTGATACTTATTTTTTTCATCTTGCTTCTTTGTTAGGGATTGAACGTATTGATGCTATTTTACAACAATTCGGTTTTGGTAAAGCCACTGATATTGATCTCGATGATGAATTAATAGGAAATATCGCCTCCCCCCTCTGGAAAAAGAAAGTGAAAGGCATTGCCTGGTATCCTGGTGACACACTTAATTCAGGAATAGGCCAAGGGTTTATGCAAACCACACCACTTCAACTCGCAGCAGGTGTTGCGACCATTGCAAATCGCGGCATACGTTTTACGCCGTATTTAGTACTGGCACAACAGACTCCTGGAAAACTTTGGGTAAAAAGAAAACCTACCGCTCTCCCACCTGTTCATCTAAATTCAGAGAGCTGGGAAGCCGTGATCACAGCAATGCAAGATGTATTTGATTCTCCTGAAGGAACAGCACATCGTTTTAGTCAGGGATTAACCTATAAAATTGCTGCTAAAACAGGTACTGCACAAGTATACTCACAAAAAGTCAATCGCCGTGAAAGCACTCTACGCGCTAACCAAGATAATATGCCAGAATATTTACGCGATAATTCGCTGATTATTGCTTTTGCACCCGTTGATAAACCGAAAATTGCGATTGCGGTGGTTGTAGAAAACAGTCACTTAGCAGGAACTGTTGCCAGAAAAGTTTTAGATGCTTACATGATTTCCAGAACAAATAATACAACGTCGTCCCGCGGCTTGTCTGGTAGAAAACAGTCACTTAGCAGGAACTGTTGCCAGAATAGTTTTAGATGCTTACATGATTTCCAGAACAAATAATACAACGTCGTCTGCAAAACATGAGGGGTCCCCCAACACACTAAATAATCCCGAGAAAAACTATGCTTTTTAAAACCCGTTTCCAAACCAAAAACAGCGGCACCCAATACCGCACCCTATGGCAATGCTTGCACATAGACCCTTATTTATTAACTAGTGTTTTGTTACTCCTCAGCATGGGCTTATTGATTTTATATAGCGCTGGCAATCAAAACCTACAAGTCATGCAGCAGCAATTACTACACATTGGTTTTGCACTTTTTATAATGATATTGTTCGCACAAATTACACCAACCACGTATCAACGCTGGGCACCATGGCTTTATGGCTTGTCACTTGTTTTATTAGTCGCCGTATTAATAGTAGGACACATAGGTAAAGGTGCACAACGTTGGTTGAATTTAGGGATATTGCATTTACAGCCTTCTGAAATGATGAAGCTTGCAATCCCTATGTGTCTGGCTTGGCAATGTCATAAATTGCATTTACCTATATCGGGTAAAACCATTTGGCAGGCTTGTGTGATTATTCTAATTCCCGTTGTTCTCACTGCTAAACAACCTGATCTCGGCACCGCCATATTATTAGCGGTTGCAGGCGCCAGTGTGTTATTTTTTGCAGGCCTACGCTTCAAAGTTGTTGCCATACTCAGTTCTGTATTTGTTGTTTTTGCACCTATTGCTTGGCATTTTATGCATACCTATCAAAAACAACGCGTACTCACTTTTTTTAATCCAGAAAGAGATCCACTAGGAACAGGTTATCATATTATCCAATCAAAAATTGCTATAGGCTCTGGTGGTTTTTTTGGCAAAGGTTGGCTGGCTGGGACACAATCACATTTACATTTTTTACCAGAGCATTCCACTGATTTTATTTTTGCTGTTTGTGGTGAAGAATTTGGATTTTTAGGCAGTATCATTTTGATTATTCTATTCATGCTCATGATAGCGCGCGGTTTATATATTACGATGCATGCTCAAGATACTTTTACCCGTTTATTGGCCGGCAGTTTAACACTAACGACTTTTGTCTCATTTTTTATTAATATGGGCATGGTAATAGGCATACTACCGGTAGTAGGTATTCCTTTACCTTTAATCAGTTATGGTGGATCATCAATGGTGACGTTTATGGCAAGTTTCGGTATCCTAATGTCCATTCAAATGCACAGAAAGTTACTGACTACGTAGGATTGATAGAAATGATCAAGAAAATAGTATTAGGATTGAGCTTATTATTATTCGCGACTGCGAGTACCGCTAGCACCACATTTGCTAATCGAACTGATGTGAAAAATTTTATTAATCATATGGTTAAAAAACATCATTTTAAACAAAATGACCTGACCGCACTGTTTAGTACGATTAAAGTTCGCCCACGCATCATTAAAAGTGTGAAAGCGCCACTGGAACAAAAACCCTGGTATCTTTATCAAATGCTTTTCATCACGGAATCCCGTATCCGCCAAGGCGCACAATTTTGGAACAAATACGCCACTATCCTCACTGCCACCGAAAAAAAATACGGTGTCCCAGCCAGTATTATCGTAGCAACTATCGGTGTTGAAACAAAATATGGAAAAAATACAGGTGAATACCCCGTCATTGATGCACTGGCCAACATCGGCTTCAGCAATTCTCCTCGCGCTGGTTTTTTTCGCCAAGAACTAGAAGAATTTTTATTGTTGTGCCGTGAACAACATTTAAATCCACGTAAAGTCATGGGCTCTTATGCCGGCGCTATCGGTCAACCGCAATTTATGCCTAGTAGCTACCGTTATTTTGCCGTGAGCTATACCGGACATACACACATCGATTTATCACACAACGAAGGTGATATTATCGCAAGCATTGCCAACTACTACAAAAAACACGGTTGGAAAACTAATCAACCCGTCGCCGTACAAGCCACTATCAACGGCTACCACTATCAAGAACTTATGAAAACAAATACTTCCACAAAAATGATTCCTGTCACAGATTTTTCACGCTACGGCATAACACCAGAAGCAACAGTGCCAGATGATTTATCTGCACGTTTGATTCCATTACAAGGTTATTATCGTAATCAATATTGGTTAGGTTTTCATAATTTTGATGTGATTAAAGCATATAATCCAAGTAATTTATATGCCATGACGGTATTCCAATTAAGTTATTACATCAGTTCATTAAGGACGAGATTAGACA
>LSTE01000106.1 GCA_001644445.1 Gammaproteobacteria bacterium SCGC AG-212-F23 | reverse complement strand
TTTATTCAGCAATGTCAGTATAAGATGAGAAATATTATTGCGCTAGAAAATATTGGAGAATTAACAGAGTGGAAGAATTTACCATAGTACAAAAAATCGCAGTTTGGGCATTACCCTTGTTGTTTGCAATCACTTTGCACGAAGTGGCACATGGTTGGGTGGCTTCTTTTTTTGGTGATCAAACGGCGCGGCTTGCGGGGCGTTTGAGTTTTAATCCTATCCGGCATATTGATATAGTGGGAACTATTATTTTGCCTTTGATTATGCTGACTTTAGGTGGGTTTATTTTTGGCTGGGCAAAGCCCGTGCCTGTAGACCAGCGCAATATGCAGCATCCGCGTGTAGGTATGATTTTTGTAGCGATTGCAGGACCGTTGATGAATATATTGATGGCAGTGCTTTGGGCTTTGATTGCTAAGTTGGGAATGAATTTAACAGGTAATTATAGTTGGTTTGGCGTGCCTTTAATGTATATGGGCCAGGTGGGCATTATGATTAACATTGTGTTAGGTGTTTTGAATTGCTTGCCCATTCCCCCCTTAGATGGTTGGCGAGTAATTGCTAATCTCTTACCAGGTCGTGTTGCTTGGCATGCATTTAAATTTGAGCAGCTGGGTTTTCTTGTGTTAGTCGTGTTGTTAGTGACCGGGGTATTGGCGTATGTCATTATGCCGCCTATTTCTTGGTTAATGAATATCATCACTTCTCTGTTTGGTCTAGGGGTGTTGTATTAAACGTAAAATAACTTTCTTAAGCTTTTCTTAATGTACATAAAGGTATAATGGTTTTTTTTATCGCTTAGGTAAGTGTCAAAATGTTTACGCAACCGCAACAAAAAGGAAAAAGCATCGCAGCATTATTAGTCGAGCTTAAACAAGGAATAGATAGTAACAACGAGACTATGATTGATACTTGTATCAAACAGAATTCTTCCGCACTTCTTGAAAAAATAGAGGAATTTCCTACCGCATTGCATTATGCACTCTTTAAAAAATGCAAAATGTCTGTTGTTCGTGCTCTGGCTACTCAATTACATGCTATGGATAAATTAATTGAGATAGCAAGCAAAGCCGATTCCGCGGGTAATACGTTATTGCATCAATGTATTTTATCCAGCTATCAAAGCATATTTAATTTCTTGAGTATTCTTTTGTCTCCAGCGATGAATGATCTTGCTCGTATTTGTAATTACAATGGCGATCTTCCCTATGACATTATCGATAAGAGAAAAGAATTGAGTGATTCAGTCAAAGAAGCAATGAAAGCTTCTCTCGTATCTGCCACACTTCATAACCCCGTAGGAAAATTTAGTACGAAAATAAATGAGAGTGAGGTTTTTGCAGAGCGCTGCATTAAAAATCCAGCGACTCAAGATGAGCTTGACTTTAATAGAAATATCATCATAGGTTGTGAAATAATAAACGAAGTAAGAACTGTTATAAAAGATGTAGGCACTCATCCACAATCCAATGAATTACCTAGGGCTGAACATATTAACATTGTTGTTGCATTAGGTGAGCTTCGTAAATCTTTTTGTAAAGTTGCGAGTAGTTTTAATGACGTTGCTGCTGATTTTCCAGATATTATTACAGGGATACAAAAGAGTCGGCTGGGTTTTTGTGATGAGTGTGCTGATTATTCTCTGCATTTGTTAATGAAAAATTATCCTGGTATTTCAGGGGTAATCGCCTATGTGTCTGGACATCTTGTGATGGTCATAGATCCGGTGATCACTTCTACTGGCCAGTTAACGTTTGGTAAGCGTTCAGTTATTTGTGATTCCTGGTCCGGATATGCAGGATCTGCGGATGATGAAAAACTTCGTCATCAATTTTTTAGTTGGAAATACATTGCTGTCACTGTTAACAATAAAGATGAGAAATGTTTTACAAGAAATATGAATGTTGTTGTTAAGTTCAATCCTGTGTTTCATCGATTCGGTTTTTTCCCTATCGATATTTATTACAGTTTTTATGTCGCGGTATCGAATGGAAATATCAAGCGATTGCGTTTTCTCATGCGCAATTACAAACTCGATGTTAATCGATTTTCATCGGATGATTGCACTGCTTTGATGTATGCCACAGAGCGAAATTATACTTATATTATGGGAAAACTATTAGAGGTTGGTGCAAAACCTAATCTGATGAATAAAAGTGGTTTTACTGTTGCGCACACGGCAGCAAGAGTATCCAGTCGTGAAGCATTACAAGTATTGTTTAGACATCGAACAGATTTCAGCATGCCAGATATCAATGGTTATTCAGCGGTTTCTCATGCGATTGACCAGGGAAGAAATGCTATTGCAGGATACATTGCATCGCGCGTGCCTCTGCATAAACTGACCGATCGAGATCGCGTACTCATTGCTGAACGTCAATTCAATTACCCAAAAGCAGGAGATAGTTTCACATTCTCATCTATGACTCTATTTGCAAATACAACTCGTCTACCCGCCACTGCGACTTCACCGCCTCTTCCATCACATGTTTTAATCGAACAGAGAAATTTTACTGCGGTTTCTGCTTAGCATTATGTGAGATGGATTATAGTTTTTTAGTTAATTTTTTTCCCATAAGAGCCCAATGGGAATCGCATACAGATTTTTGCCGAAAGATAAAGTTTGTTGGCCTGTATAAAGTAAAATACCTCTTATCAATTTATCATCTAATGTTTCTGAGAGGTGTTTTAAGCCTTTGAAATCTTTTTCAGATAATGTAGCACTGGATTTTACTTCGATGCCTATGGCAAAACCTGCTTTGTTTTCTAAGATAAAATCCACTTCTTGTCCGTTAGTGGTACGATAGTGAAACAATTCCGCGTGTGTTTTGTTCCAGCTTAATTGTTTTTTCAATTCGTTGGCAACAAAATTTTCCAATAATGGACCTAATAAATCAGGTTCATGTTGTAAGCGTGAAAATGTGATACCTAATAAATGCGTGCTTAATCCCGTGTCGCAAAAATAAAGTTTGGATGATTTGGTCAGTCGTTTTCCTAAATTGTTACTGTAAGCAGGAATGGTATAAATTAAAAAAATAGTTTGTAACACAGCAAAATAACGTGAAAGTGTAGTCTGAGCGATGCCACTGATTCGAGAAATTTCTGCTAAATTAAATAAGCGGCTAGCGCGCGTGGCTAAAAGTGTGAGCAATCTAGGTAATTGCATGAGTCCATCAATGTTAGCGATGTCACGCACGTCACGTTGTAGAATAGTAGTAATATAACTATCGAACCAGGCATAACGACGATCTTCTGACTGACGGGTTAATACTTCAGGATAACCTCCGAATATTATTTTTTGAATTAATTCTTCACGCGTTAATCTCGAATGAGTTGGTAGAGTCAATTTTTCAGAAAATAATGCATCGATAAAAAATTCTTTGGTGCCCTGAATTTCTCCTTGCGATAATGGCCACAAAACATGGGTATTACACTCACCCGTAAAGCATTGGAAGCACCTTTGCGTCAAATCGTTTCTAACGCTGGCTATGAAGCCTCTGTGATTGTCAACAAAGTATTAGAAGGCAAAAACAGTTTTGGCTTTAACGCAGCAACAGGCGAATACGGCGATATGTTAGATATGGGTATCTTGGATCCAACCAAAGTGACTCGTACTGCATTACAGCAAGCGGCATCCGTTGCAAGCCTCATGATCACCACCGAGTGCATGGTCACTGAACTTCCTAAAGAAAAATCCGAAGGCGCAGGCGCTATGGGCGGCGGCATGGGAGGAATGGGCGGCATGGGTGGAATGATGTAACGCATAGCGTCATCCTAAGAATCCCCTACACTGTCACTTAGCAGTCCCTTCTCCCCTTGTGGGAGAAGGTGCCCGCAGGGCGGATGAGGGGTGATCTCTCCAACAAAAAAACCTCGCAACCGCGAGGTTTTTTTTCGCTATTGACCCAGCTTAAAAGATGTTCCACTAAAAACCCCTGCTGCAGCTTGCTGAGCATTATCGGCACAATTGCTATTTTGGTAACAATAGTGGAGTCCACAAAGAAGTGCCATTCCCACTAACCCTCCAAGCCCAGCTAATATTGATTCTCCTGCAATTTCTCCAGGACTATCATGAGCTGCTATTCCTGCTATAAGAACCCCGAGAAATCCTCCCCCACCACCACATGCAGTAAGAATTCTATATGTACTATGACTAGAAGACATGATTTACCTCCATAACAGATGATGAAATATTCATTTTACCCTCTTATTCCTTAAGGAAATCTGAAGAGCTTGGTTACTCTCACCAATTACAGAAGGACAGATAAGCTAGACAGCTTATGCTATATCTTTGTAAAAACCACAGTCATACTTACATCTGAGTTGTAAAATTTACCGTCATTTTTACAATTCTACTGTAAAAATGACGGCTGTTAACGCTAAATCCATAGAAATCATTGTAAATCCTCCACTTAATGGTGTATAATCCACCATCAAGTGGAGGATTATACACCATGCATCCGAGAAATATTAGCCAAAAAATCCAAGCAGCGCTCTCTGATACCCCCGTAGTGCTTCTCAATGGAGCAAGACAAACGGGAAAAAGCACTCTCACTCAATGGCTAATGGAAAAAGGCTACCCTGCAACCTATTTTAATTTAGACAATGTTTCTACTCTAGCTACCGCATTAAACGACCCTACGCATTTTATAGAAAACCTGCAAGGGCCCACGATACTCGATGAAATTCAGCGTACACCTAATTTATTTCTCGCCATCAAAGAAGCGGTTGATAAAAATCGCCGAGCCGGACAATTTTTATTAACCGGTTCTGCCAATGTGTTACTACT
>LSTE01000105.1 GCA_001644445.1 Gammaproteobacteria bacterium SCGC AG-212-F23 | reverse complement strand
ATTGCCAGGCTCTTTCTAGAGAAGAGAGAATTATTGTTGAAGCAAAAACATTAACAAGAATTTATGCAGCTATTGAAGCTGCGATGGAAACACACCATTCAGATTATTTTAGATTATTAAAATTAGATGGTGATGAAAAGCTGAGACATCTTGAAGAGTATTTTTTGCGATATGTAGTCACAGATATTGTAAGTACGGGTGATTATACTATTGCAGGTATTGCCATGTATGCACAGACTACAGAAGATATTATTTATGATGTAATGACAGGAAAAAATTACACCGCACCTTTTGCGGTTGTGCGTAAAATCATTAATTTACATCAATCGGTAAGGCCTAGGTTGTATCAAGAATTTATGTTGGAAATAATTGCCGAATATCAAAAAAACTAAGGAGAGTTAAATGCTAGAAGAAAATTTGCTGAAGTATTTTATTGAAGACATTTTAATTGCAGGCGCCCACACCGTTCCTGATATTGCAAAACAAGTGGATACAACCGACGATGTGATTGTTGATATTGTTGAGGAAAACAATATGACCCCCTCATTCACAGTTGCACGTAAAATCATTAACTTACATCAAACTGTGAGACCCCAGCTTTATCATGGGTTTATGCAAAAGGCGGTAAAAGATGCTTTTATGAGGGAAATTGAGTAGAATTGTGTTTTTTATCAGGTGCTGTGTATACTTTGCTTAAGCAGGAGATCCCTCGCTACGCTCGGGATGACACATACCACAAAGTGTCGTGCCGCGACTTGTTCGCGGCATCCAGTTTCAAAACACTCTGGATCCCGCGGACATGCCGCGGGACGACGCTTTGCGGGGGCGCGTGTCATCCTGAACCGCGTTTTTTGCGGTGAAGGATCTCCTGCTTAAGAAAGAATATTTATTTGCGAGAGGATATACAATGCAAAATGATTATACTATTACCCCCGATCAATCCGAATTAGGCAAAAAAGCCGAATATGATCCTCATTATAATCCCGATAAACTTTTTCCTATCCCTAGAAAATTAAATCGAGAAAAAATTAACGTGCCCACAAAACTCCCTTTTTACGGGTTTGATATCTGGAACCATTATGAAGTGTCTTGGTTAAATCAAAAAGGCAAACCTGTGGTGGGATTAGCGGAGATTATCTATAATTGTGAATCTCCCAATATTATTGAATCAAAATCAATGAAACTTTATTTTAATTCATTCAATAATACACAAATTAAAAATGCTGATGTTTTGCAATCGATAGTTACCAAAGATTTGAGTGCGCGTGTTGGCGCTGAAGTGATTGTGAAAATTATTCCCGTTGCAGATTTCAAACAAGAACATGTTTTTCAAGGATTTCAGGGTGAGTGTATTGATGAATTAGATATTGATTGCTCAGTGTATACCATTGATCCCACATTTTTACACACAGAAGAAACGAGTGCAGATGAAATACTGTATACCGATTTGATGAAATCAAATTGTTTAGTCACAAATCAACCGGACTGGGGCAGTGTGCAGATTGCATATCACGGCAAAAAAATAAATCGAGCAGGGTTATTGCGATATATTGTTTCATTCAGAAATTGTAATGAGTTCAGCGAACAATGTATTGAGCGTATCTATATGGATATTATGAAATATTGTCAACCAGAAAATCTAGCAGTATATGGTCGATTTACGCGTAGAGGAGGATTGGATATCAACCCTTATCGCTCCTCACAAAAAGCTCATCCGCAGGACTTAAGATTTTCGAGATTGTGTAGGCAATGATGCGGGAATATTTGCCGTTGGTAGCTCTGATATAGTTGCTGCGGTAGTGATGGCTGTAGACAATAGCCACCTGTTTTGCATAGAAAAATTCATATTGTTTGCATTGTTTGTTAATTGCGGAGCTGGTACCGTGTGGCTAGCAGCAGAAAGAGCCGTGGTTGATGAAGTAGAAGTTGTCGCTGATGCCAGTGCAGAGGTTATATGGCTGTGAGTACTAGTACTACTAGTTGATGTTGTGGTTGTTCTTGGTTTTTTTGTTGGCGATTCTTCAGAGGTTTTTTGATCATCCTTACGTTTGTGGATTTCTGTAGTGATTGATGATGAAGAGCTTGAAGAAGAAGCAGTAGTTGCGGTTGATGCAATAGTTGATTTGTTATGAGGAGTAAGGTCTTCTATTTCTTTTTTCCATGTACAAGAAGGACCTTTTTCATATGTTACAGTATCTATTGCAGTAAGAGCATTACGGCTCAAAACCATATACTGAAGACGTGTTGTTATAGCGTTTTCAGAAAACCACTTATTAAAATTGAAACCATTAGCTAACTTAAATTGAATTTGTAATTCTGTGCCCGCTGTAGTTTCATAACTAGCAGTATGCTTTCCATTTAGTACATAAGAATCAACATTAACAAGGATGGGAGCGCGAGGGTTTGGTGAAATTAAATAAACGTATTGAGTTTTAAAAGAAGAGTTTTTTGTCATGTTTGGATTGGGTCTAGGAGAATTTTCAGAATAAACATTAATACAATTATTGACTATTTGTTTTCCTGTAGGTTTTGCAGAAACAGCAAGAGCAATAACTACCTTCCATAGAATTTGATTTTTTTGTGTATCACAAAACTCAAAGATAATTCCTTTAGTATTTTGTGGTGGAAGGAATTTAAAATCGAAATAATATGTGGTAGGAAAACACGGAATATCTTTCGCTATTGATAAATGATCTGTAGTAGGTTGAGTGTTTGTACTGAGTTGATTACTTGCAGTACTTACTGTTGATGGTGTTGTTGCAAATAATTTTTTTGGTTCTTTGTTATGAGAGATTAGAAAATCTTCATCTTTTGCAACTCGAACTGCCCCATTCTCAGATACATACCATTTTGCTTCATAAGCTTTTACTGGTGAGATGTGATTTTCCTTACCCGAATGTGTTAGCTCATAAGTCATTAATTGTGCGGTCATTGTTTGATTTCTAAGTGCATTATAAATTGCCGCAGGATTTTCAAAGCCAATCACTAATGAACATCGAGTATTTTCATTGACTTCATAATAACTTTTTCCTTGATTAGTGGTAGAAGGTTTAGTCAAAAGAGCATTAGCGCTATCTAGGTTAACAAAAGCTATTTTAAATTCCGGGGATTCTGTGTAACGAAAAAAATCTTTTACATTATCAATAGGTTTTCCATTTCTCATTAACGGAGTTTTATGTTGGCTATGATTTCCAGGTGGTTGTTGTGACATAGATTGATTGAGTTTTTTGCTGGCAATATTGAGGGAAAATTTAAATTTGTCTAAAGACAGTGACGTGTTAGTATGGTTTTCGCTGAATTTTAATAAATAACCTGGAATTGACGAATCATTTGTGGGGTGCGAGTAGATAGATTTTGTAGGAACAAAGCTAACACGGCAAAAAATAAATGATTGTTTTTCGAGTGGCTGAGCAGATCTAGAATTTGACATTTTTATTCTCTCATAGTGATTATATCTTGTTCCCGGGGCCAATTTGCGCAGTCAATTTTGGGATTGCGATAGAAGATTTTGCTTTAGGGCTATACATAGAATTAAAATTATTAATCATGGAACTCATAGAGCTAACATTAGAGTTATTTGTTCTCATCGTTGAGTGAGAAGGGTTGGCAGATGATATTACAGTTTGTGCAGGGCGCATTGATAATAATGTTGTTACAGTATCTTGAGTAGCGGGTGACAGTTGCGTCGTGCTAGAACTAGTAGCTGTGCTAAATGGGCTAAAGCTTGTACTGGTGGTAGAAGTAGTAGCATTCGAGGTTGCATTATTGGTTGATCTCGGTCTTTTTACGGGCTTATTTGTTTGAGTAGCAGTTACGTTATCGGTGTTATTAGTGAGTGGTCTTTTATGTTGATTAGTCGCGCTAGTACTACTGGCAGTAGCTGTAGTTGATGTATGGCTAACATTACTTGCGATATTAGTAGATTGTATGTGTGTTTTTTTATCAGCAATCGCTTTTCTTAAATAGTCATGGGCCGAAATTCTTCTATCTGGATTATTAATGGGTTCATAATAAGTGAAGTTAATCCTATAACTGTAATCGCCAGTAGGAGCAAAATCAAGTTTTTTATACTGTGTTACACCATTGATGTCTGTTGTGAAAATTGAAAAATCAGCTGTTATTTTTTTAGTAACAAACGCCATCTTATAAAATTCTGTAGGATTATCCATAACAAATTCAATGGCAGCATCTGTATTATTATTGACTTCAATACGATCTTGAGAAGCATTGTAGGTTGCGGGAGCTTGTCGAGCAGAGAAATGAACGAGTTCTGTGTTAAAAACAGGATTATTTTGTCCATTTGGATTTATTTGTGATGGCATAGATTGAAATTCTGGGATGATACGGGAATTATAAATTGGTATGTTGGAGTCTTGTGCGAGCGTTGCTTTTTGCTCTGACATAATTGTAAGATTGAATTTGCAATTCCACTGCTTTTTCGTATCTTCTTGATAAAATAATAAGTCGTATCCTTGAGATATTACTGTTGGAGAAAGTTTTAATTCTGGTTGATGAATCTTAAAATGGAGAGCAAAAACAATCGGTGGATTTGCTCGAATTGGAAAAGTATTGCTTGGTGTGTGTTTCACAAGCGTAGTTGCAGTAGTGCTGGAACTACTGTTACTCATAGTAGTTGTTGATGTTATTTGTGCTTGATTAATTGCAGTTATTGTTGACGTAGTACTGGAATTACTACTTGTAGCAGTTGTTGGTATTGTTTTTGCTAGTGTTTGTGCGTGATTAATTGCGGTTGCTGTTGAAGTAGTGCTGGAACTACTGCTACTCCTGACAGTTGTTGATATCGTTTGTGCTAATGTTGGCGTCTTATTTACTGGGATTTGTTCAAAATCACTTTCTTTAGCCGGACGAACTATGCCATTGTCACATATATTCCACGTTTTTTCATAGGTGTCTGTTCTTACTGGCAGTAAATTTATTTCTGATCGTTGTTCATGCGCAGTAACAACATTATAAGTCATAAGATTCAAGTGTTTCTTTTTCGTTGTCAGAGCTTGATAAACAAATGGGATGTTTTC
>LSTE01000104.1 GCA_001644445.1 Gammaproteobacteria bacterium SCGC AG-212-F23 | reverse complement strand
GCACGCCGCCCTAGGTAAGAATGCTCCTAAACAATGTTCGCGCTGTAAGCGCATTTCCTAGATAATACGATAAAAATGGTTGGTAATCTTTGCGCTTACAGCGCATGCTTTTAGCGAAGGAACCATGTAATACATATTACGTATTACATAAAATTCCCCATTAGCATACAATCAAGAATAATTAAAACAAATAATTCATAAATGGCTAAAAAATACGTAGTAAATACCCATTATTTAATCGTTTAAATAAATTTAAAATAAGCAAGCCAAATAAAAATGGATTGCCTCACATGTTAATAAAACCCAAAACAATAGTGATTACAGGCGGTAGTAGAGGAATTGGAGAGGCAATCGCGTTACGATATTTATATACCAAAGCAAAGGTAGTTATTTTAGATTCCAAATTGCCTGCTGATCAGTCAATTGCCACACATAAAAATTTCCTAGCCATTCATGTTGATATCAAAGATGCAACCGCTGTTGAGCGTGAAATCAATCAAGTCGCTGATAGATTGGGTAGTATTGATATTTTGATAAATAATGTCAGTGCGTTTAGTTTTACGGATATTTGCCACACCACCATGGAAGCTTTTGATTTATTATTTGCAACGAATGTGCGTGCGACATTTTTAATGTCTAAACTGTGTTATCCGTTTCTTAAAGACAGTGCTAATCCGCATATTATCAATATATCCCCGCCACTTGATATCGATAAAAAATGGTTTAAAAATCATTTAGCATTTACGCTATCAAAATATGCCATGAGCATGTGCACGCTAGCTATGGCCGAAGAATTTAAAAAAGATGGTATTGGAGTGAATTCATTATGGCCCATGACAACAATTGCAACAACGACTATTCGAGATCATTTTTCTGATGAAGTATATAAAAAAAGCCGATGGCCAACCATTATGGCGGATGCTGTTTACAAATTAGCGAAGAGACCTGCGAAGACATGTACGGGTCAATTTTTTATTGATGAGTTATTGCTGAGAGAAGAAGGTGTTACTGATTTTGAACAATATGCTGTAGATCCTACGGTTGCATTAATGCAAGATCTTTTTGTACCTGAGGAAAATATTATTTCTGGTACGGCTTTAACATTAAAATATTTTATTTAAATCTTTTCGAAGAGTGTATGTTTTTGAAGAAACAAATAGAATGCGAAAGTTTCGTGCGGCAATCCTATGAGGGATACAGTTATGAAAAATGACATCATTGATAATCTTATTCATTTAATGAGTACTTGCACAAATTTGTCAAATCATATTGCTGCAGATGTCAAAGTGATTGATGATGCTTTGTGTTATTTTAGTGGTTGCGAATTTCCTTTTGTGAATGGCATATTTTATAATTTTAAAAACAAAGAAATGATAGCCCCTGATTGCTTGAAAAATACGGTATCCTATTTTTCTGATAAAAATATTTCATACATTTGGTGGTGGCTGCAACAAGAAGAATTACCAGAAAAAACCAAGATCGCGCTTGATACACATGGATTTCAACCACTAGGAGAATTTTTAGGTATTGGCTTAAAATTAGATAAAATAAATTTTTTTCCTGTGAGTGATAACATTACAACAAAACAAGTGACTACTGAGGAAGAATATCATAATTTTATGAATATTTTTTGTGAAACAGCACATTTATCCGATACCGTTAAAAATGATTTGCAGTATATGTTTAACTCATACGGTGAAGGAGGGAAACTAAATCATTATATAGGTTATATTTCCGGTAAACCCGCAGCAACATTAACATCTCATATTCAGGGAAAAACAGTCGGATTATACTCAGCGACCACGCTGCCAGAATTTCAAAAAAATGGCTTATGCACTGCATTGATACAACACGTGTTGCGTGATGCCTTAAACAAAGGTTGTGACTATGCGATAGCGCAACTGATGGCAACTGCCATGGCAAAAGGATTAACAGAAAAAATAGGATTTAAAACACATTGCCGCTTGCTACCGTTTTTAAAAGAACCATTCCCAATCACAACATAAACTATATGCAAAGGAGATAATATGGAGAGAGATAAGGCTTGGCAATTTGCACATGAATGGCTAGATGCATGGAATAAACATGATATCAATCAGATAATGAAACATTATGCAGACTCTATTGAGTTTTGTTCACCGGTTGTGCAAAAAGTGTTGGGAGATCCTCAAGGTGTCGTATATGGGATTGACAAATTAAGAGATTATTTTTCACGGCAGTTACAAAAATTTTCAACGCTGCATTTTCAATTGCTGGATATTTTTACTTCCCCACAAAGTATTGTTTTATATTATAAAATCAATCGAGGGTTGTTGGCCGCTGAAGTCATGGTATTAAATGCTGATATGAAAGCAGTGAAGGTATATGCTAACTATGATAAAAATGATGTTGGATAGATTTTGATTTTTTAATTATTAATATGACTAATCAAAAAATCACTTGGAACAAGATGCACAAAGCCATTTTCAATGGCTTTTGCGATGATTTCAGATTTAGTGTTACATTTTAATTTAGTTTTGATGTTATCAACATGTTTTTCAGCAGTGCGTTTTGAGATAAATAATATATTGGCAATATCATTCGCTGTTTTTCCACGCACTAAATGGAAAAGACAATGAATTTCACGTTTAGTTAAGTTAAATTGGCAAAAATCATCACTAACAATATATTGAAAATAGTCATTCCCAGTTAATTGCGCATCAAATTGAGTGAGATGATTAATGCTTTTAACAAAAGGCAGTGAAGATGCAATAGCAATAGATCCGGTAATGCCAATTATTTCTTCGTTATTGTTTTTTATCGGGGATTTTTGCGTAATAATAATTAATTTCCTGCCGTTATACAGTTGAATAGGGTGCATGAAAGAAAGCGATTTGCCTTTTAAAATTTCTTTATCACCTTCTCGGTATAGTTCAGCATAGGGGTTCCATGATAGATCATGATCAAATTTTCCAATAAGATCATCTCTTGAAGAAAGTCCCACAAAATTTTTGCAACGTTCATTGCAGGCAATGTAACGCATTTCTAAATCTTTGACCCAAATAGGGCCGGGTAAATTATTGATGATACCTTGTAAACTAATATTGTTTAATTCGAACGACATTGCAGTTACCTTGTGGACTATTCAATGCAAGAAGTATAACACAATGTGCTCAAAACTGGAACATGATGTAACCCAATTAAATCTAATAATATCAATTAATTACGGAAAAACGGTGTCTTTTCGCAAAAATTTAACTATTCAATTTTATTAAAATTGAGCGTATTGTTTCTAGCGTCATAAAGAGAGTCATAGGTTGTAAAGGTGATTCGATAAATCCTTTTGCTATATAAAAACGTTTAGCTTGCTCCGAAAGCGCATGCACAAGGATGGCAACAACACCCGCATCACTGCCTATACTCACTGTGCGAATCATTGCATCACGCAATAAAGCGCTACCAAGGCCTTTATTATGATATCGCGAATCCACAGCCAATCTACCAAGTAATAGTACAGGTAATGGATTAGGCATATTACGTCGTATCGCTTTAGGTGCAGACTCATGAGCAATTGCACCTGCTGATAGAGTATAAAAGCCAATTACTTTTTTATCGTTACATATGACAAAACAGCGTGAAGCACCAGAAACTTGATTTTTAAAAGCTCTTTTTTTCAGCCACTCATCAAGCGATATTTCGCCGCTATCAAAATCATTTAATTCATGTTCTGTCGATATTGGAAGAGGGTGCGATATTTTATGCACGTTTATTTATCCCAAGGTGCTTTTGTTGCCAGTAATCGTTGTAGCCTTGCGGTGGCGGGTAAGGGTTTATTCAGTAATGTTTGAAACTTTTCAAATGTTTTAGCATCAACGGTAAAAAAAGTTTGATCGAGCAATACATCTTCTGCTTTGCGACAAGCAGCTTCCAACATAAAATCAGACCGACTCCGACCTTGTTGGTCAGCCGCTTGGTCAATCAAATCACGTTGCCGAACTTTAGCTCGAATATTGATAGATACAGATTCATTCATATGTGCTTGTCTCATCATGTCACCTCTTTGTATATACATATAGTATACATTATTGTATAGAATATTGCAATACAGTCAATGATGTAATACATGCTTCAAGTGCTCAATGTGAGGAGTTTTAAACATTATTTTCTCTGACGATATTACTTAACTCATTGAAATATAATGATTTTTATTTTATACGTGATTAATTAACGATTGTTTTGTATGACAGAATTAATTACGTAGGATACAAATGCATATTTTTGCTAAATCAAAAATATGCATGGTTGACTATATCCTTTTAGATATATATACTATTGTATATGTGGACTGTCTATGAAAAAAAATCGCTTTTAAAAACCTTGCAGAAAATTCCTGTCGAGATTTTGAAGCACTATGAGCTTTGGAAAAGAATAGTGGAATTTGAAGGTATCCAAGGGTTGCGGTTAGTAAAAGGATTTCATGATGAAGCCTTAAAAGGCAAATTAGATGGATATAGGTCATCAAGATTAAGTAAACAATGGAGAGTGATTTATAAAGTAGAAAAAAAGTTATTAGAAGTGTATGTCATTGATGTCAATCCACATGATTACAAATTGAGGTGAAAACATGCGTATTAATAAAAGTGATTTTGTAAAAGCTAAAGTCCATCATTCAGTGATGCCTGGTGAAGCGCTTAAAATGTTGCGAGAATTACAGGACTTAAGTCAAAATGAGTTAGCTGAGCTTACAGGCATTAATCAATCCAATATTTCAGCTATTGAGGGTGGTTCTAGGCAAATGGGTAGGGAGAGAGCGTTAATTTTTGCTAAAGCATTGCATGTACACCCGGCTGTATTGTTGTTTCCGGATTTTGATATGGCGGAAGTAGCGTGAGTTATGAAAAAACCGAAAGCAACAATATAGATCTAAAGCATAGGGTGGTATTATGTTACGAAAAACAGCAATTAAAGGAATAAGCCACATTACGTTCATTTGCCGAGACTTATCTAAAACAACAAAAATGCTAAAAGAAATTTTTTCAGCTGAAGAAGTATATTCCAGCGGCGACAAAAAATTTTCGATTTCAAAGGAAAAATTTTTCAAAGTCGCCAACCTATGGATAGCTATTATGGAAGGAGAACCGATTGAGAAATCATATAACCATATTGCTTTTCAGGTGAGTGAGGATGATTTACCATGGCTAGAAGAAAAAATAAAGTCGCTAGGTTTGACAATTCTCCCAGGTAGAAAAAGAGAAAAATCAGAAGGCAATTCACTGTATTTTTATGATTATGATAATCATTTATTTGAATTACATACGGGTAATTTACATACAAGATTAGAGTTTTATAATCAAGGTTCCAATTATTAAGATCTCGTAATGCATATTCTGCAATGACGCGACACCCCGCTTAATTTCGATAACAACATAGCAATGCAATTTGGTATGGTACATCCAATGCCTGGACAATTTCAATGGAATCCAATAAGTGCGACTCACTTTGCTATAAATTTTGCTTCAAAGTTAAAGCCATAATATTTAGGAGAATTTGCTTCGCATGCCATTTTTTCATGCCACGCTTTATTAGATGGTGTGCCATAAACACTAACATGCAATCCATCTTTTAGTTGGTTGTTAACATAAGGTAAATATGTAATCTTATCTATAATAGAGATAAGATCTGGGCTTGTTAAACAAACATTTTCATCTTTCCATGCAATATGGTTTTCATTTTTGAACCAAATTTTTAATTGCGATCCTTTATATTCATTTTCACCATTGATGATAATATCGCCAACGTAATATCCCTTTTCTTCAAATCCATTAAATTTTGAAATAGTGCCATCAAATATTTTCTTTGCTCCTGTAAGTGCGCCAAGTGTTGACTCAGGTCTTGTGCTGTTATCACGAGCTTCCCTGAGTGCTTTACCAACAGCAAAAGCTTTAGATAGCGTACCTGTAAGCATATATTTCTTTAGTTGTTCAACTTGACGTAATAGTGTAGCTTGCCCGATTAATCCAAATGAAGCTGAAGCAATGTATTTCCCAATACGCTCAATCATTTGTCTGTTTAATGCTTTATTAATAATAGTTTCGTTACCAAACGCATCTGAACTGGCTGTTGGGCATAAATCGATTCCATAAATTGCTGGTAACATTTGAGTGGCTTCAGGTACAGACCTTCCAACAAAATCAGCATCGATCACTGGAATATTAAGCCATGCTGCGGTTGCAACTGCACTAGAGGTGGCTGCAGCTCCAATTTCATAAGGAATGATGGCTGAAAGTGTTACAGTTTTTCCAGATGTTTTCAGTAATAAATCCGTTGCAGCAGCAGGCATATTTCTAACTGTTTCTATTGATATACCATGCTTTATTTTTTCCTGGTTTATTTCTTCAGTCATAGGACCACTTGTACCCATCAAATAAGGGCAAACGATCCAATCCTTATCTCCAAGGGTATTGCAGCTTACAACTGTAATCTCTTTCCCTGCATCTAAGGCATCACGCAACATCTTTTGACCAAACTCAGGATTGCCACCGCCACCAGTTCCAAAAAAGCAACACCCATTTGTAAAATCTTCCAAGTCTTGCTGATTCATTAACTTTAACACTGTTTTTCTCCATCCCATTATTAAGCGTGATTATCAGAATAATTACGCTTATTGTCAATATCAGACGAACTACAAAATTTTGCTTTTTTCACATATGGAATCTGCAATTAAATCGGGGCGTCTCAACTTACTTTATTCTTATCGTTACAAAGCAATACATGAGTATTTAATTGATGAAAGTTTATGGAAAACGCAACGAGATTCTTTATTAGAAGAGGCTGGTCTGGTCGATTTCATTATTGAAAAACAGCTAAATAAGGTATCGTTAAGTTTATTGTACACTAAAAATAATATTTAACCGGAATGGTTTTCCAATTTTTCTTAAAGTTTCAAGAGTCGGGTTTCCTATGCCTCTTTCAAGATCAATAATAATGCGCGGTGCAATTCCAACAAATTTTGCATATTCTGTTTGAGTCATACCAACAATAGCTCTCATTGCTTTAATTGTTTCGGCTAATGTTAATTGTTTATTGGCAAGTTGTTCATAGAATTTTTCTCTTGCTTTTATACCTTGAATTTTTCTAGCCATTTGGTTTTGCCTTTTTTAATGATTTGGTAACTTCTTTGATGCGACTATCTAATCTTTTAATTAAAGTATCATCTACATTTGCTCTATGCATAATATCAGGTAATTGTTCGGTGATTTTTGCAAAATTAGAAAATAATAAACGCAGATCAGTAGCATCGATTTGATAGCTGGAAAATCGTTTTGCAACAATTTCAGCAATTTCTCCCCATTCCGGAAATCCAGCAAGTTCACCCTCGCTCCATCGAGAAACTCGTGCAATACCTTGTTCATCTAAAATCATAGGCGCAAAATCATATATCGGTGACAAAGCAACACTGCCATCAGGATATTTACTAATAGCTGTATTACGCGCATGATTGTCAGTATTACCAAGGGCTACGTTCATTACATCCCGTAATAGAAATTCTTTTAACTCACGTTGAGGATGGGTTACATGTGGCATAAAAGCATTGCACAATATTTCCATTGGAATAGCTAGTCCAAAGTCAGCGACACCTGCTAAGGAACATAAACTTTCTTGGCCATAACGAATGACTTTCTTTTTTTCTGTTTTTCTATCAAATCGCGGAATAAATAGTGTATTGTTAACGTATTTGGGTAAAGCATAAACGCGGAGCCCAACCGCTTTTGCCACTTGATAGTATGCTGCTTCATTACGTAAAACAGCTCTATCTGAATCCAAATGTCCTCGTGGAAATTTAATAATAAAATGTTGAAATGCTTGGGAATCAGGTAATACACCATCGGCATGCCAATGATCATTATAATCCAGTGTTAAAAGAAATTTTGGAGCATCGCCTTGGACACCTGTAGAACCAGAGACAGGTGCACCGTGACCGCGCGCATATTCAATGAACATTTCAGCGCGTTCAATAATTTCAGACTTCTCAAAACCAGGATGCTGATAGTGATCTAACAATTCTGCAGCTTGTTTGATACGTAGATTTCCCGGTGGATTACCTGCACCTTGCATGAGCAATTGCCAATCCGATTTCGGGCCTCGATCTGGCTGACTAAGAAAGTTTAACAAAGCACGTCTTCCAGCACCTGAGGGCAATAAATCTAATAAGAATGCAGGCCAAGCGGCTGTTTTAATCATGGCAAAATCGACAGGATAACAAGCTGAAATAGCTGTAATACCTGACTGATTGATATAATCAACCGCATATTCAGTATCATAAGCTAAAAGCCCAGGAGCACCATAACCTCGCTCCCATGCGTTTTCTCCTAATAATGTAAATGTGGCAGCCAAGCGCCATTCATTTTGATAAAAAATTTCAATATCTGCATTCATGTCATTATAATAGCATTATTTTATTTAAAATATCAATATATTTGTTATTATAATATCAAAAAACATAAGTATATAAGGGGTTGTGTGATGTGCCAGCGTCCTCTAGCTTGATTTAGGTAGATGAATATAGTACTCTAAAATAGAACGATCGTTCTATTTTGTATGACTGGAGTTAGTCTATGATTGAAGCTTTACTAGGTAACAGTACTGCGGAAAAAATACTTCTTTATATTACTAATTATGGTGATGGCTATATTTCAGGAATAGCAGAAACTTTTAAGATATCCAAATCTCAAGTTAGCAAACAGCTTCTTCGCCTGGAAAATGGCGGTATTTTGGTTGCTCGCGATAAGGGCAGTCTTAAAATATATACCTTTAATCCTCGATGTTTTTATAAAAATGAATTAGAAAGTTTATTAAGAAAAGTTCTTAGCCAGATATCTCGAGATGAAATTGAAAAATACTATAGACAGCGCCAACGTCCTCGTCGCACAGGAAAGTCATTATGAAAATCTCAAGAAAGATGTCTATCGGTGAATTCGCTGCTTTGGTAGCCTCTCATCGTTTATTATAAAAATAATATTCTAGAAATTTAGCAGGAGGAATGAAAATGTTCAAATCAAATTTTGCGGTTACTTATATCGATATTCTTGCTGCCTCACAAAGACTAGAAGGTATTGCTTACCACACACCCGTTTTAACTTCACGACAAGCTGATGAAAAAGCATTAGCTCACGTTTTTTTTAAATGTGAAAACTTTCAACGCAGTGGAGCATTCAAGTTTCGCGGAGCTTATAATGCTATTAGTCAGTTGAATAAAGATCAAAAACAACAAGGTGTCATCGCTTATTCAGCCGGAAATCACGCACAGGCAATGGCATTAGCTGGTCAGTTATTAACGGTGCCAGTTACTATTGTCATGCCAGCAGATGCTCCGGTTCAAAAAATTTCTGCTACCAAGGGATATGGTGCAGAAGTTATTTTTTATGATAGACACACTGAAAATCGCGAAGAAATTTCTAGAAAGCTCGCCAATGAACGTGGGTTAACGCTTATTCCTCCTTTTGATTATCCTGATGTAATAGCAGGACAAGGTACTGCTACCAAAGAATTAATTGAGGAAGTTGGACAACTGGATTATTTATTTGTTCCTATTGGAGGTGGTGGACTCATTGCGGGTGCCGCTATTGCCGCAGCACATTTGTCGCCCGGATGTATCATCATTGGCGTTGAACCCGAAACAGGAAATGATGCACAAAAATCACTGCAGAATGGTAAAATTATTAAAATACCTGTTCCAAAAACGATTGCGGATGGTGCACAAACACAATGTATAGGTGAACTTACATTTCCTATTATCCGTACGCTGGTAAAAGATATTGTGACAGTGAACGATAATCAATTGCGAGAGCAGATGCAATTTTTTGCCGAGCGAATGAAAATAATTGTCGAACCGACAGGTTGTCTGGGCGCAGCGGCTGTTTCCAATCGTATTATTGACGTATCAAATAAGCGTGTTGGTGTTATTCTCAGCGGCGGTAATATGGATCTAAAACATTTAGATTAATAGGAGAAATAGAATATCTGTATAATTCTTCCGCGCAAAATTAAATAATTCCGGACGAGGCACATGGGCATAAGGTACTACATGTCCCCAATGTGAAATTGTTTGTTGTACTGCTCTCATAATTTACCTCTTTTCATTACATCTTCATTTTTTCTCATACTATATTCAGCATGAGTCCAAGCACGTTTTACATTGATAACGTTAGCTGGATAGTCAATCTCTGATATTAGCCGATATTTATTGCTACTTAATTAAATATAGTATAACGATTTTCTTTGAGTTATGATAGGTTGATATTTATCAGAAAGACCATTTTTTACAGATAAGTGAAAATCAATGACTCTGGATTGTTGCTTAGCACTAAACATTTTTGGATCATGTTTGTTGACTTTCCATGAGATAACTTTTAACTCTTTTTCGACAGATTGAAGATAATCCTGAGCTTTCTTATGCGTATTTATTTTTTCCAAAAGGTTTGTGGAAATGTGGTCAATTAAACAATTTAATAAATAAAAGACGCATTTAAATGGCGAATCAAATAAATGTGAATCTGATGCCGAAATGCATGTCATTGCTTTCAGTAAAGCTGCTCGAAATTGTGGAATGAGAATAGTAATATTTGTATTCATTTCAGCATAGCTATTCTTGTTAACCAATTTCTCATCAAATATTACTACAATACCTCTGGTTACAAATGCTGATAGTGACTCAAAGTATTTATACATGTTTTCTGAGAGGGGACAGGCATAATAGACAAATTTTCTAAAATGCTTTATTTCTTCTGAAGTTAAAGCAAGCCCATCATTTGGGTAATTCATTTTAGGATTATTAATCAAATAACAGCGAATAAACAGTTCACTCAAATGACTTGCAAATATAATTTTAAAATAAAATAAAGGAGAATATTTCTGTTCAGAAAAATATCTACGTTCTTTTGCACACAGTAAAAAATATATACGTGCTTGTTCAAGCTTTATTTCATTAGATGTACTCGGATGATTAATTTGTTTGTTTAATTGCTTTCTTGTAGCTTCTACCGCTGATTGATGGTGTCTATCTGCATCTATACGCTTTTTATCAATTGGATGTTGTCTAGAATTTAAAGATTGACGATTCTGTCCAGTGCCTTCGGATACGAAACAACAAATTGAATTTCCTGAAATTTTTTTATCAAAACCTTTTTGTAGAAAGGTGGCATGTAAATCTGCCAATAAGGTAGAGGGTTTTTTAACATTAGGAGAAAGTGATTCTGCTGTTTTAACAGTGAATGCTTGTATTTCGGTCGAATTTGATGCAACAACATTCTTAGCATCGAAAATAGTTTTTGCTTTAATATGAGGTGGTGTTTTATATTGATAGTGTGGTTTTTGTAATACAGCAACTAAAAATTGTTCGACTAAGTCTTTTTCTATGTTTATTTTTACATGATCAGACAGTATTTTCTGTAACAATATAGCGGCATCAAGCATCGCTAATTTTTCCTCTGCTTGTAAACTAATTCCTGTAGAACTTGAAGTTTTTAAACCATGCCATTCTTCATGCAGCGTGTCTCTAACATCATCATAAAAGCCTCTAGCTTGCTGAATGATTCCGCTGGGCACAAAAGTAATTTGTTGTTGAATTTCATCTTCTTTACATACTGCCATGTGGCGCGCAAATCGTGTGCATGTGCGTTCAATCATCTCTGGACCTTTAAATAAATTAGTCAGTCGATTGATTTCATAAAATCGATATTTATCATTAGCAAATTGCAGACCTTTAATGAATATTTTCAAGAATTGTCCTGCTAGTGGCATATTAGCAATAGCATCTAATACCATACCTTTCTTATTAGCAGTTAATTGTAAGACACCTGTTGTTGATAAGAAATAAACATAAATAAATTTTGTTAACTCTTGCTGTAATTTATTTTGATAACGAATAAGTTTAGGATGTTGCTTAATATATTCCCGCTCTGCTTTTGAATCATCATCATTATCAAATTGTTGATGAACTTCATTGATGGATTTATCAACAATAAACATTTGTTGTTGTAAATAAAGAAAATCATTTTTAAACTGTGTAACGTCTTCAGCAAGTAATAGCCCGTTTTTTTGCCATTGTGAGCACATTTTTTTGTATTCTGCCATTGTATTTGAATCAACACCACTGATTCTTAATGAATTCATCCAAATATATAACTCTTCTGAGATGGGTGTTGAAAATTTCATGTTTGTTCTGGGAGCTGCTTCGGCATTTAATAAGTGAGTTTCAACATTTTGAGAATCGGATACGGAATGTGGAGTATCAGAGTCAGGTGAGGGGGATTTTCCCGATTTATTTACTGAAACAGAATATTGAATTTGAGTCAGAAATTTAGTTAAATTATTTAATTTTTCTTGGACATCATGTTTTTCTTTCTCATCTTTTTCTCTTTGTGTTTTCTCTTTTAAAATTTTTTCTTTAACTAAAGATTCTTCTTTAAGCTTGTCTAATAAAATTTTTTCTGTTCTTTGTTTTTCGCTTGCTAGTGTTTCTTGTAAAGTTAAAATATGTTTAGTCAGATTTTCTATTTTTTCTGCGGTTTCTCGTTTTTCTTTTTCATGCTGATCGCGGATATTTTGTTCTACTTTTAATCTAGCTTGTATAACCTTATCCTTTTCTAACTTAAGTTCTTTTTCATCTCGCAGGGATTTTTTTACTTCTTCAAGGGTTGTATTTAATTTATTAATCTTATTATCATGATCTTGTTTTTGGTTTGCTTTTATCTGATCTATTTCTTTAATTTGTTGTTCACGAGATGCTCTCTCAGCAACTAAGGTTTGATGTAAGTTTGTAATTTTTTGGGATTGTTCGTTGAGACTAGCTCTTAATGTCATGACTTCTTCATTCGAAATTTGAGCTGCAACTGTACTGCTCGTAGATTTTTCTCTAGCCGCTTGTTCTGCAAGAAGTTTATTTTGTAATTCGGTGGCTTTTATTAATGCTTCTGTTTTCTCTTGTGACTCCTTATGTTTTAGTTCATCTATCATACGTTCACAGCGTGCTTTGCTATCGGCATATTCATTTTTAGCTTTGTCACAATATTCAGTGGGGCAACATCTTATTGCACGATCATAGCTTTGAAGTGCACATCCATAATAATATATTTTACTTGATATAGAATTGTAAGGGTTTAATGCTTCTTGCATATATTTGCCACCCTCTTGACTTGCTTCCCAACTGTTCATGAAAATGCCCCGCATTTTTTAAATGATTTCTACGAAATTTCCAGAGAATTTATATTTGAATACTCGATTGTGTTATTATTATTTTTAATATCCATAAAAGAAATTCGTAAAACTACGTACCTTCAAATATCTACGTAGAACTACGTAGATATTTGAATTTGATTTATGTTATAATTCTATACAATACCTAAATATATGGTAGCGATATGTTTGATGAAAAAGAAACTAATCATTGGAATATTTACCCTGAATCTCTCATGCATTACACGGGTCAATTTTGGATATTCTGGAAAGACATCAATTCTAAATATTTAGGTTGTAATATTTACATGGCCAAAGCGCTTGGTTTGCATGATCCAAAAGAAATTATTGGCATGACAGACCATGATTTTTCTATTCCTAAAAATGAAAGCGATTATTTCATTCTGTGTGACAAAGAAGTTATGCGTTCCCGGGAAACAAAACAATTTTGGGATACTTTCACGCATTGCGGCGAAACATTACATTTAGTTGCTATTAAATCGCCACTGATACTCAATGGTGAAGTTAAAGGCATTTATGGCATGTCATATATTCGTAACATGCCAAAAAATGATTTCGTAGCTGGTCCACTTGACACTAAAAATATTTTTAATTTAACAGATCGTGAATTAGAAGTCATGCAATACATTGTAAGAGCTAAAACAGCGAAGGAATCAGCAAGTATCTTGCAAATCTCAACACGAACTGTAGAAAAGCATATCGAAAATGCTAAATTAAAAACTAATTGTAAGACACGGTCAGCCTTGATTGCTCTTTTGCTTCCTTATTTCAATTTCAGGTGAGTAGTGTAATTATTACATAAGAGATTAGCAATTCAATATGGAGAAATAAGCAATGAACAAAGTTAACCTCAAAGATAAATTTAATCTTTTTAATGAATATTGGTCTCCCAAAATAGTCGGTGAGTTAAATGATTCACATATAAAATTAGCCAAATTTAAAGGTGATTTCGTTTGGCATAAACACGATAATGAAGATGAATTATTTTTCATTGTTAAAGGAAAATTATTAATAAAGCTAAGAGATCAAGATATCCACTTAGCAGAAGGTGAATTTGTCATTATTCCAAAAGGCATTGAACATTGCCCTATCGCTGAAGATGAAGTTCACGTTATGTTGATAGAGCCAAAAACGACAGTGAACACTGGGAATGTTGAAAATGATCTTACAAAAAAAGATTTAGGAAGAATTTGACAATTTCATCAAAGGATATTTGCCAATTCATTGATCATGAAATGGAGGTAACAAACCGTCCTCTTATGTCACGGAACCCTATAATGGGCACTTTAAAAGTGTGGGGACTTTTGATAAAAATATTTCAGTCGTTGCCATTAGTATACCCATTTCTATGGAATTATTTTCTTTTCTGCTTTAATAACCATTCTAATAGATTAGCGTCTGAATATGCTTTTTTCCAGGTTTGAGGATGATTAGCTTGTTTGTATTCGGTATATAAAATATTCCCATTTATTTTTTTCATAGCACCAACTAATATTTTGGTATTTTCTACAGGACACGCCTCATCTTTTAAGCTATGAAATACCCAAATAGGAATATTTTTTAAATTGGCAATATACGTGGCAGAAAGTTGCTGGCAAGCGGCAACAGGCACAATTGCTGCAAAAATATTAGGGTGATTTTGAGCTATTCGCCATGTACCACTACCGCCCATAGATAAACCTGTTAAATAGATTCTACTTTTATCAATTCGTGATTCATATTTGTTGGTTATATATTGCAAAACCGATAATGCATAATTTTGGGAATTTATTTTATTCCAATAAATATTTCCGTATTTTCCCTGTTGTTGAATGGTAGCATTATCTTCATCTGGAATTTGTGGCATAATTACAATGCTATGATATAAGGTTTCATTTTCCTGTATTGCTCTACCGATGCCACTGTTCTTTAATTTTTTTGCAGAATAGCCACTTTCACCAGAGCCATGTAAAAATAAAATGACAGGCCAACCCGTGGTCGGCGCCGATTCCTGTGGAATATATAATTCATAAAGATATTTTTTACCCTCGAAAACATAAGTTTTTGTTAAAAAAGTTCCTGCATAAATTGAGCTAGCACAGGTCATTAAAAATATTACAACTATAGAGATTGCTAATTTTTTTACTCTAATATTACCCATCACCAACAGCATAAATGATCTCTCGATTTCTTATCTAATACAGTAGTATCATATCAATTATTTGAGAAAAATAAATCTTCAAGTAATCAGAATCCTTAAACAAGAAAAATTTTCCATTTTGGCTATAATTTACCTTATCTTAACAGCTAACCTAAGGTAAGCTTATATTGGACTTGTAAGTATTATAGGGGTATAAGTAACTAACATGAATAATTTTCTAAATCAAGGGTTAATTCAAATTAAAAAAGATCGATATTTAGCGTTATTGATTGTTATTGCGCCGTTATTGAACTTTCTTTCAGGAATCACTTTTGATTTACATGCACCATCACTGCCCGCCATAGCAATGTATTTTTCAGCTCCAATGTCAGCTGCTAAAAATACGATTACTATTTCACTGTTAGGGTTTGCAATTGGATGTATTGTCTGGGGAACTTTATTAGATATCTTCGGTAGAAGACGAATTATATTATTAGGACTTCTACTTTATGCTTTTGCTAGTTTTTCTGCATTAGCTTGCAAGGATATTAATCAGCTCTTATTGGTGCGGTTAATTCAAGGGTTATCTGTTTCATCGCTATCAGTTGGTTGTCGTGCGGTGATCATTGATAATTTCACCAGCTATCAATTTAAAATCGCTCTTTTATATACCTCAGTTGCATTTGGGTTAGGGCCAATTATCGCGCCATTTATTGGTGGAATATTGCAGTACCATTTTGGTTGGAAAGCCAACTTTATCGTTTATGGATTAGTATCATTAGTCTTAATGAGTATTTTTGCACTATATGTTAATGAAAGTTTACAAAAACATGAAAATTTTTCATTTAAAAAATTGTTTGATAATTACAAGCATACATTAGGTCATCTAAGCTTTATTGCAGGAATACTCATTGCCGGCTTTTCACAAGTTCAACTATTGGTTTATACCACGGTAGGATCTTTTTTAATTGAAAATGTGTTACATTGTTCAGCTATTATTTATGGTAATAGTGCTTTAGTGATTAGCTGTGGTTATTTATTAGGAACGTTAACCAATCGTTATTTTATTAAACGCTTACATTTGCATCATCTCAGTATTATTGGGTTTTTATTATTAATAATTGCCATATTAATCCAAATTGTTTTTACATTTTTACATGAACTAAATTTATTAACGATCATTTTTCCAATCACCTTAATTGGCTTTAGTAATGGGTTTATTTTTCCAAATATATTGTCTGCTAGTTTAAGATTATTTCCAACACGCGCAGGAATTGCAACCGCACTTTTTACCTGTGGTATTATGGTAATCGGTACAATAGGAACAGCTATAGTGAGTTATATCAATGTTGGGA
This sequence comes from Gammaproteobacteria bacterium SCGC AG-212-F23, assembly GCA_001644445.1. Classification (GTDB taxonomy): domain Bacteria; phylum Pseudomonadota; class Gammaproteobacteria; order DSM-16500; family DSM-16500; genus SCGC-AG-212-F23. Next base: position 13,810 of record LSTE01000104.1, on the reverse strand, counting down.
GTTTAATACATTTAACTGCTATATTTGCTATTACGTCAATCGTACAATTTTTAATATTTTTCAAATATTTTATAAATACAATAAAGGAAATTCCTTAAGCAATTTTTTGGATTCTTGAAAATGAAATTTTACCAACCTATTACACGAAATAAAGAAATTGATCTCATGAGAGGAATTGCAATTCTATTGGTTCTATTTCATCATTTTAGTCTTTCTTATTCTTTAAGCACAAGCGCACTAAATAAAATTTTTTCATTTAATTTCATCAAAGCTGTTGTAAGCAATGGAAATTATGGTGTGACAATGTTTTTTGCTGTTTCTGGATTCTTAATTACCTCTACAACCATACAAAGATATAAAATGCTAGAAAGAGTCAATTTAGCTGAATTTTACATATATAGGATTGCTCGCATTATGCCATGTTTGATACTGGCCATTACATTAATCAGTATTTTCAATTATTTTCAAATTCCTATATTTACTAACCGTGAAAATTCGACATCATTTTTTCTTAGTATTTTTTCTGTTTTAACTTTTTGGCACAATGTTTTAATGGCAAAAGTGGGTTGGTTTAATTATTGTCTAAACACTTTTTGGTCATTATCTGTAGAGGAAGTATTTTATCTGACTTTTCCAATAGCTTGCCTACTACTTAAAAAAATTCGTTTCATCGTTCTTTTTTGGTTAACTTTTATCATTATTGCTCCATTATACAGAAAATATTATAGTCAAGATGAAATATCATCGCTTTATGGGTATCTTTCCTGTTTTGATGCTATTGCAATGGGATGTTGCGCTGCTATCATTTCTCAAAAAGTTAAACTATCAAGAAAAATGAAAATATTGCTTCAAGTACTTGCCAGTGTATTATTTATTTCCACCTTTTTCTATAGCGGCATATTAGCAAACATTACATTCGGTTTTATGTTAATTGGGCTGAGCACTTGTATCTTGCTGATTGCATCGCAAACTCAAATAAATTCTAATTCAATGCATGTAAGTCTTAAAACAATTGGGTGGTTAGGAAAACTCAGCTATGAGCTCTATTTATTTCATATTATTATTTTGGCCTTGATGAAAACAATTTGCCAACCCCAATTTCTTAATGAATACACTAAAGTTTTATGGTTAATACTGTTTTTACTGTTATCAGTATTATCTGCCGGCATAATAGAGCGGCTATATTCTCAGCCATTAAATACTAAATTACGTAAGTTACTAAGCTATAAGCATCAAAAAATTGTTCCATTAACTTCTAACGCCCCCTTATCGAGTGAATCAAGACTCTAGGATAGTATAATTTGGCAAAATAAAGATATATTATAGGAGTTTTTTGGTATATATGAGCATATAATAAAAGGTAAATTTTATGATGTATGGCCAACTATGTACAGAATTTTATGATGCAGATAAAAATTTTTCCCCGAATGATGAAGTTAGTTTTTATCTGCAAATGTTTAGTAAAAATGATTTAATTCTCGAACCAATGTGTGGGTCAGGTCGGTTACTCATTCCATTATTACAAGCAGGATTAAACATTCATGGCATTGATAACTCTAAAGCGATGTTAGAAAGCTGTAAAAAAAGAGCAAAATCGTTGAATCTTATTCCAATTTTAATTGAAAGTAATATTGAAGACATTTTTTTACCAGAAAAGTATGATGGTATAATTATTCCGTTAGGTTCATTACAATTATTTTATCCACGTGAAGTTGCTTTTAATGTGTTGCAAATTTTTAAGAATCATCTTAAGCCTAATGGAAAGTTAATCATGGATTTATTTATTCCTTGGGATGCTTTATACAAAGATAATGAGGAAGAATTCAATACAAGAGAAATAAAAACATCGGATGGAAGCATTATAAAATCAACTCATCATAATAAAGCCAATAAGTATGAACAAATAATTTCTTGTGAGAATAATTACAAAAAATATATTAATAATAAATTAACAATGGAAGAAAAGGAAAATATGCACATATGCTGGTACTATCGATATGAAGTAGAATTAATTTTAGAAAAATATGGGTATCATAATATTCAGTGTGTAGAAAGGTTTCTTAATGGTGAAACCTATATGACTTTTATTGCAGAGAATTCGTAATATAAATAATATACAATATATTCTATTTTTAATATGTTTAATGTGTTAAGTTTTTTTGAAGAGTCTATTAAATTTATAGAAAGAAATAAAGTCTAATATTTATTAAATGATGGCCAACAATCTTGGCTTACTAGAATTAATAGAAAAATTTATTATGCAACATCATCAAGAGGTATTATTTCTCGATAAATTGCTTTTCGTGAATCAATCATTGCTTTGTCTAAATCATAGGAAGCCTGTAAGTTCATCCAAAATTTTGCTTCCATATTGAAATAACGTCCTAATCTGATAGCAGTATCAGCCGTGATTGAGCGTTTGCCGTGAATGATTTCATTAATTCTAATAGCACCAATATGCAATTCTTTCGCCAATCGGTATTGTGAAATACCCATGGGTTTCATAAATTCCTCGAATAAAATTTCTCCTGGATGGATAGGTGAAAGATTTTTTTTAGCCATAAATTACCTCAATGATAATCAACAATTTCAACATTAAATGCATGTCCGTCTTTCCAAATAAAACAAATTCGCCATTGTATATTAATCCTAATGCTATGTTGTCCCGCTCGATCGTGCTTTAATGCTTCGAGCATATTTCCTGGTGGAACTTTTAATGTATCAAGCACTGTCGCTGCATCTAGCATTTTAAGTTTTCGTAGAGCAACGCGCTGGATGTCTCTATGTAGCTTTTTGATAGGGTGTCCATTAAAAAGCTTTTCAGTGTGTTTACATTTAAATGTCTTGATCATAAATGATATGATATCGACATGCGATATTATTGTCAATCGTTAATTTAAATGTGTGGCAGACGCAATTCTTTTAAGATCAATGTAGTTTTATACACTGTTTTATAGCTCGTTTTAGGAGAAAAATGAATATCAAATGGTTAAATTATATCCACCGGACGTATGAAGTAATAATAGACTTGAGTAGCACTTATATTTTGCTTGATAATATACCTACCTACTAGTAGGATGACATTATATGCAATTACTATCAAAAAAGTTTGAAATCCTTGATCTAGCTCAAGAAATGATGCAAAAGCGAGGATATAATGGGTTTAGCTATGCTGATATCTCAGAAGCTGTAGGTATCCGTAAGGCTAGTATTCATCATTATTTTCCTAGTAAAGCATCGATGGGAGTAGCTGTCATTCGTCGTTATCGGAAAATTTTCAATGGTCATTTAGAGAATATTGATAAAGAGGAAAAAAATTGGCTTAACAGAGTTAATAAATATACAAAACTTTATGAACCCGTCTTGCTTGAAAACAAATTATGCTTATGTGGTATGCTGGCTGCTGATATTGAAACTCTTCCTAAAATACTCAAAAAAGAAATTCGTGATTTTTTTGTCGATAACGTTGATTGGTTGTCAAATAATTTAAAACTGCATTATAAGAATATATCCAAAAAGCGGTTGAGTGAATTATCTTGGAAAATCATCGCATCATTGCAAGGAGCAATCATGATGGCAAGGATGTCCGATAATGTGGACATTTTCTTTTTCACTGCTAAAGAATTATTAATTCAATTGGAAAAATCAAATTAATTTTTTACTAGTTTACCTTTATAAGATTAATGAATCCATTGCGGAAATAAAAATGCGATATTTTGCGAGTAAAAATGAAAACTATAATCCCTCTGATCACCATTATATTATTATAGGAGGTGGTCCGGTAGGCTGTTATTTAGCTTATAAGTTATTAACTAATGCCAATTCACGTGTTGTTATGTTTGAAAATAAAAAATTTGAACGGTCTCAGGTGATACGTATCCCTTATGCAGTTGCAAATGATTTACCTATAGATATCAAAAATAAGATGTGGTGCAATAAAGAAACATATTCACGAATCTTCGATCCTGCATTATCAACGGATAAAAATTTTTGGCCAAAACCAGATTATTCTTTTTGGCCATGGATAAGCATTGGTACATTTCAAAAAGCGTTCATCCACTTCCTTAAAACTAACGCTATTTTCAAAGATAGGTTCTTTTTTATTCCCGGAGAGGGAGATTTTACAAACAATAATTGGCTGAAATCTATTCAGAATGTATATCCTAATATTGATGCTGCAATATTGGGTTCAACGCGAGTCATTTTCTGCACCTGCGGAATATACGCAAAATCACTCCGTCAAGAATTGGACTTATTAAGAGGAAAAATGCCACAAATAAAAGGACATGGCATTTATCTCATTTATCAAAATAAAACAACGGAAAACTACATTAGAAATGCGAAGCCTATGTCTTATGCTGAACTAGCAGAAAACGGTATTTCATATGCTGTGGCAAATAATAGTAATTATGATGTTCAATTGTATACCTATCCAGAGGGTAATCTTACCGCGATCTTTGATGAGATTCCTGAAGAGTTTATTCAACGTGCGTCATATAACCAAAATTTAGGTGCATTGGATATGTTGGGAACTGGATTATCAAATGATGCGAAAAAATGGTTTGAACGTTATAAACATGAGATAGTTACAACATGTGCCAAATTTGAAATACCATTACCCATTGACCTAAAACGTATTAAAATATTTTATGCACAACGAACTGAATATTATTGGGAAGATGTTGCAACACAAATATCATGGCAGGGCAATAGTAAACCGCTCTTTTTTTTAGGAGATAGCGCTGGAAGCACCGATTACAAATTAGGACTAAGTGTAGGGCGAGGCTTGTTATCTGCCCAAACATTAAGTGAATTGCTTACTAAATATACTAATGATTTCTCAAAAATTATTTCTGATTTTAAAATATACTGGAATGATATCATTAAAAATGAATTTAATAAGAGTTCGCAATTAACTGCAGAACCAAAAATATTATACAATTATTTAATAAAAGGTAGAGACGTTATTTTTCCAGAAAATAGTCATATTCATTTTACTGGCAATGAACAATACGAAACTTATTTAGATAAATATCAACAAATTTCTTCTGATTTTTATCGAACCCATGAGGCAAATGTAATTTTATTAATTAACACTGCTGCATTAAAAAGCAATATTAAATATCTTATTAAATATTCTAAAAAGGTAGCTAATTCTAAAATAGTTGCTGTGGTAAAGAGTAATGGCTATGGATTAGGTGCCAAATTAGTTACCGATATTGCAATAAGAGCCGGCATTGATTTCATTGCTACAGCTAAATTAGAAGAAGCCATTAAATTAAGAAATTCCAGTATCGCCAAAGACAATCGCGTACGTATTATGGTGTTTGATACTCCTTTGCCACATGATATAACTACTTATGTTATGAACCGGATCGAACCTATTTTGCCTTCAGATCAAAATGGTAATTCAATAGAATTATTAGAAAACAGCCTGGTTAATAAACCTTTTTTACTATCTTCTCCATTGAAAGTTCATATCATGGTAGATACGGGTATGCGGCGTGATGGTGGCATTATTAGTAGTGTTCCAGAATCAGTTTTAAAGACTGTAAAAAGATTACAGTGCCTAGAGAAGAATCGAGTAGAATTCGCAGGATTAGCAACCCATTTAGCCTGTCATCGCTGTACAGATTATCAAGGTGAGGAAGTTATTGATTATCGTATATTACAATTGCAACGGTTACAGAATGTTTTTACCTATCTGCTTGCCAATAAAATTCATGTGCCTTTACTCCATATTGGAGGCGGACTAGGGCTTTTAGCAGAACAGTGGCCAATGCAATTTGAAGCATTAATAAAGAAAAGTGGAACAGAATTATATACTCGTATCGGACATGGACTCTATGGCATGGAACTAGAAAAAGATTTAAACATGGCTAGCTCACAATTATATCCAGTGGCAGAATTAAATTTACAAGTACGTAATATATTTTTTGTAGATGGAAATGAGCCAGTTTCCTATGGCGGTTTATGGCGAACACCAAAAGAGGGTGCATGGATTGCAACTTTATCTGGTGGCTGGGCAGATGGTATTCCATATACTACACAAACATTGGGAAAATCTGAAAGTGGTATGGTGGTAAGTATTCACCATGAGTTATATCCTGTGATTGGTAAGATTAATATGAATGCGATGATGGTAAATTTGGGTTCTAAAACAAAAATAAAAGCTGGAGATAGAGCGGTAATATTTGGTTGGAAATCAGATGAGCCACAATTAAATAACTTAGCTGAAATAAGCGGTCACATAAGCGCATCAATTATAGCTAATATTCCAGCGCATGTCCCTAGAATTTTAGTATCTGAAGAAATCAATAAAATACCATTATCAATATAGCATAAATATGCTTGCTATATTTCTAGTAAATTTCCTTAGCAGCAATATATCATCTCACAAAAAAATCCGCGCTAATGCCAATCTGAAATAAATTTTTCAAAAGAATATATTTGGTGATACCCCAAATCGTTTAGATAAACTGCGTATATGCTCCAAAGTTAATTGACGTTCGCCACTTAAAATTTTAGATACCAATGATTGACTTCCGATTTCTGGTAAATCCTCTTGCCCTAAGCCATGTTCCTCCATAAAGAATTTTAACATATCAATAGCGGTTATTTTCTTAGTTGGGTAACGTTGATTTTCATAAGCTGCAATATTACTTGCGACTAAATTGAGTAAGCTGGTCGCATGTTTATCTTTGTGATGACGCGTCCAATCCATAAGTTCATCAACAAAAGTTAAAAGTTCTTCATATTCTTTTTCATTGCGAGGCACATGAGCATAAGGTACTACGTGGCCCCAATGTGATATTGCTTGCTGTACTGCTCTCATAATTTACCTCTTTTCATTGCATCTTCATTTTTCCTCATACTATATTCAGCATGAGTCCAAACACGTTTTACATTGATAACGTTAGCTGGATAGTCAATCTCTGATATTAACCGATACTTATTGCCGCCTATATCAAAGATAGTATAACGATGATAGACATAATCCGCTGCCGGAAAAGTCCGTTTCAGCTCGTTAAAGCTTTTGTAGTCTGTATAATTTATTTCCAGTAATCATGGCTTACCAGCATTAACAGAATTTTGTAGCAAAAAATGGACTTTAGCATTTTTTAAATACCCTCTATATTAACTCTTTGTTATAATCACTGCTTATTAATTGTCTTAGATTGTGGTTATGAATAAGGCTTATTAGATTGCAAGTTTATCGTAACTTATTGATTATATTATGATTTAAATAGTGGTGACGTGTCGCCACTATTTTACTAGGGAATAGCTTAATGGCAAATGACATTGTATTGAATCTTTTCAAAGATATTAGCCAATTAGTTGATTCAGCAAAAATCAGGGTTGCTCATTATGCAAATTCCTCATTAGTATTGCTATATTGGCAGATAGGCCAAAGAATTTATCGTGAGATACTCAAGGAAGAACGTGCAGAATATGGTGAAGGAATTATTAAACAGCTCGCTTCACAGTTGAACATTTCTTATGGACGTGGTTTTAATGCTCGCGCCTTATTTAGAATGGTCCGTTTTGCTAAATATTTTTCAGAAGAAAAAATAGTGGTGACACTGTCACCATTATTATCATGGTCTCATTTTGTGGAGCTCATTGCTTTAGATGATGTATTAAAACGACAATTTTATGCGGATATGTGTCGATTAGAACATTGGAGCGTGCGCGATCTTCGCAAAAAAATTGATGGTATGTTGTATGAGCGCACAGCAATATCGCAGCAACCTAGAACAGTCATCCAAGAAGATTTAAAGAGATTACAACAAGATAATGAATTGACTCAAGAGTTAGTGTTTAGAGACCCATATATTCTTGATTTTTTGCAATTACCCACTACATTCAGTGAGTCTAAATTAGAAGATGCCATTTTAGATGAATTATGCAAATTTCTACAAGAGCTGGGAACTGATTTTTGTTTTATTAGCCGCCAAAAACGTATTACCATTGATAGTGAAGATTTTTATATTGATTTATTAATGTATCACCGTGGTTTAAAAAGATTAGTTGCGATTGAACTCAAACTGGGTAAATTCACTGCAAGCCACAAAGGTCAAATGGAACTTTATTTACGTTGGCTAGATAAATATGAACGTAGAGTAGGTGAAGAGCAACCACTAGGATTAATCCTTTGTTCAGAGAAACAACATGAACATGTTGAACTACTGGAATTAGGCAAAAGCGGAATTCATGTGGCTCAATATTTAACAGAGTTGCCGCCAAGAAAAATTTTAGAAGAGCGGTTACACAAGGCAATTGAAATTGCACGTGAAATGTATGAAAGGGCATCCTTAACAAAGGATAAGTAGGCAATTATTAAAAAAATTTCTCGAAAATTTTTTACATGATAATAAAACATAAAATTAAATCAATTATTAGTGGCAATATGTCACTTCACAAGAAAATCCTCTATAATAAACTTAATATTTATAATTTGCAGGTTAAGTGACACTATATGAAAATTAATAACGTGGAAATTTTCCTTGAGAAAGTCAGTGGCAAAGGTGATTTAAACTTTGTTTTAGTACATAATGCTGGGGGAAATCATCAGTTTTTTTCTCATCAAATTTATCTCCTTAAAAAATATGGAAACATTATCTGGTTGGATCTACCAGGACACGGTGATAGCGATGCTATGAATCATTATGAAATGCATGAGTTATCACTAACCCTAAAAAAAATCTGTGAAAATTTATCTCTTAATAAAATATGCTTGATTGGTCTTAATAATGGTGCGGATATTGTCATTGATGCGGCGATTACTCAAAATTTGCCGATCCATAGTATTATACTGATTGATCCGCCTTTATTTATGGAGCCAGCTTTTATTGATGAAATCGAAAGTTTTATTCAGAAGTTAGAGCAACAAGATTACGATAAATTTATTATTTCTCTAGTGGATAATTTATTTATTAAAACTGATAAAGGGAATAAAGAAATTGCACTAAAAGCATTTAATAGCGTGGACAAAAAATCGTTACAGAGCATATTTAAAGGTTTAATTGCTTGGGATGCAAATGCAATCGGCAAGTTAAAACAAATTCATTATCCAGCGCTATGTATTTTAACAGATGAGCATCACTGTAGTTACAATAAGATGCGACAAGAAGCGCCTCATTTTGAAATTGGAAAAGTTATTGGATCAAAGTGTTGGGCAACGCTTGAAGTGCCTGATCAAGTAAACGCGATGATAGAGCGATTTTTAATATTAAATTCTTAGAAATATGAGTTACACTTTGATGCAGTGGATCATTAAATTATCAAAAAACTAAAAATAGATAATTATATTTCCAGTAATCTCCCTTATCGGCAGTCAAAATATACCGTCCACGGTGGTTACAAGTCATAAGTGCAAGTACCTTTTATTGCAACGCATTCATTTCTCTACTCTGTAATCTAATAGTTAAAAAATTCTCCAAATGCTGCAATGAACTGGAAAAAAAATCCTATAAATAAAATCTTGAAACCACATTTCTCCATTTTCGACCTACCCTGATCGCCAAAAGTTATTGTTGCAAGAGTACCCGGTTCCTTTGATTCTTTAAAACCAAGGGAATGTTTAATGATAAGAAATGTACCCAACATATTCAAAAGCAACCCGAAAATTCCACAAATATTAAACAAAAATTGCATTGTGTATCATTCCATATTAAGTGATTGAATAAAATTAAAGTATTCATACAATGTAAGTGATAGTTTACTTAAGCTCTCGCGGAGTGCAAGTATTTCATTATAAATTTAAAGACTTTACTCTATATAGAGTTTCTTCCGAACGCATGCTGAGATATCTTTTTCATTAATCACTAATTAATAAACAAAACTGGCACTTATAACTTGGATCTAAGTGTAATTGCCATGACCTTATATGTTAAAAATTTCAGTGAGCCTACGTTAGATACTGGCTTCCCATAGGGTTATGGTAGCCAGTATTTTATGAATTTTAAAGAATATCCTTAGTGAGTTCTCTTCTTGAGATAAAATTAAATACTATTAATTGCCAGCTTAATAACATAAAAATAATGACCGAACTTGATAATGACATATCTTTTGAATCAAAAATGACTTCTTCATCATGGTTTTTTACGATTTCCTGTTGATTAAAAAATGAAAAGCCGAGACCAAGATGCATGGTATACCGATGATTCGCTATATTAGGTTTCTGTACTTTTGAGATATTTATACTTATTAAGGAAAAAAATAAGAAAAAAATCATGAGGCTTAACGTGGATATATAGGCTGCTCGAGAAGCTTTACCTGTGATATATTCCTCTCTCTCATCTCTTTCTTTTAAATTAGCTAAACGGCGCAATGCTTTTTCGCGCATGTTCGGTATGATTACCATAGAAATTAAAAATAAAACAAGCGAAAAAAACCATAGCATTATATTCCAGTCAAGAATGTTCCATAATGCTTTTGTAACAGAAAAAGTGGAATCTTCTATCTGCATAGCTGGATGAACAGTTTCCAAAACCATGCGAATAATAACAAGAGGTAATCCTAAAACTAGATAACTTTGGATAAAACGAATAATTTTATTCATGAAAAACTCCTATTCAAAAAATATTTTTTCAATACTTGTGTTAAAAAATTTAGCCAGTCTAAATGCGAGTTCGAGTGAAGGATTATAACTACCTTTTTCTAAAGCAATAATCGTCGCTCGAGTTACATCGACCGCCTCAGCCAAATCCTGCTGAGTCAGTTTTAATTGATTTCTTAACTCCTGAATGCGGTTGCTAATAACTAACTTCACTTCTATTCTTGGCATAAGTCTTCTCTAAAAAATTTAGAAATGTACAATAAACTATACTTTCAAAAAAGTAAAGTTTATTTTACAAAAATTAAAAAAATATTTTATTTCAATAAGTTAGAATAATATCAATATTAATTAAAACTTAAATTTGTCTCTTTAGTATTTGACTTTTTATTTATTTGTAACTACAATTAAATTATGAAAATTGACTATGACCTCAAAAAATCAAATAAAAATAAACGCGAACGTGATTTATCGTTTGAACAGGCCATCGATTTTGATTGGGAAACAGCTCTTTATATAGAAGATGTAAGAAAGCTTTATCCCGAACGTCGCTTTGTGGCAATGGGATATCTAGAGGATAGGTTGCATGTTATTTGTTTCACGCCTATCAAAGGTGGTGTCAGGGTTATTAGTTTTCGTAAAGCTAATTCACGTGAGGTAAAAAGATATGAAGCAAAAACCATTATCAAATAAATCAGGAAAAATAAGAGAATTAAAGGAAAAAGATATCAATGCTATGAAGTCTGCAAGTGCTGTATTACCTGCAGAACTCTTAGATATTTTGCCCAAGCGTAAACGCGGTGAACGTGGTACACAAAAATCACCTAAGAAGATTTTGGTAACAGTTCGATATAGCCCCGAAGTTATTCGTTATTTCAAATCGACAGGCGCCGGTTGGCAAGTAAGAATCGATACAGCATTGAAAAACTATATTAAAAAGAAAGGTTCAGATCGTGCAGCCTGATAAGATAATTAATTTTTAGAAAATGAGTTTGTTGAATTTGCTTAATTTCGTGATAAATAGAATGCTGATAATCCCCATTATCGGCAACTTGAATCTAAGTATGTGAATGTTTACCATGCTTAGGATGTTTCTTAACCCATATTTCAAGAGCATCATTCATTCTTGTTTGCCAGCCATAACCTTCAGATTGAAAATACTTAACGATTTCACGATTAATACGAATAGTAAGAGGAACTTTAGTCGGCTTTTTTTGAAGACCACGTTCACCACGTTTTCGTTTTTTTATTATTTTTACCAAATCAGGGGATAAAACTTCGTCCATAGGGCGCATAGCTTCAAAGTCTGCTTTGGTAAGTTCTCTGACATCCCCTTTTTTATTCGTTAATGGCTTTTGCTTCTTCATATCTCTTTACCTCTCTTTTATTTGCTTTTCTGAATGAAATGACCCTAATACCTTCATTGTATGCATAGCCCCTACTGCAATTTGAGCTAAATATTTTTTTCCTCAATATGATCTGGCAATATAATATGAGTGAATTCAGTATATTCATTAGTATTGCCTAGCCCAAATTCCCCATATTTATTCAAACCACGGGCATAAAGTTTATGTTCATGCTGAACACAGACGCAATCCTGACCCAAAGTCACTTCAAAATTTTCATATGGTTTTTTTAGATTTCTCAGACTGTTTATTAGAGCTTTGCAATTGGCGTTAGAAAGTGCTGCAAATAGAAGTTGTTCATCTCTATTAAGATATTCAAAGATTATAGCGAGTAAAACATCCGGTAGATGAGGGTGTGGGGTATTTTGTATCAACATAATTTTCCCTTTTTTCTTATTTTTTAACCATAGTATTAGTTGTTGTCTGCGAAGTAGCAGAGGAATTCACAGGTTGAGCAACAGGTGGTGCGTTTATCGTATGCATTAACATGCTATTCGTTAATTTAGGATAACTAAAACCATTTGTTGTAGCCATTGATAATGCCACCTCTAATGGTGTTTTATCATCAAGTGTATATCCATTGGCAGTGACTTCTGCAAGTGTTCCATAACAGAATCCATATTCTGGTGAACCATCTGGATTTTTATGTAGTCTACCATGCGTATAAAGACGTAATTGATTGTTTTCATCTCTAACGATAACTCCTGTATTATTGAAAATGTGCGATGGTAACCATTGCAGTTTTAATCTTGTTCCAAGATGCTCACTGTCCTTTTCAGAGCGACCCTCAACAACGCCGTTCATAAAAACTTTAATAGGCGATTCTAATTTTTTTATTAATTGAGGTGATTGTCTTCGCCCATAAATGTAGTCAGAAAAATTGGCGCCAGCTTTTTCAAATATTCCCGGGTTTTTAGCCTCACTATTTTCATCATTTCGTGTAATATATTCTACAATTCTATATACAGCACATGAAGCCAATGCGCTTATACCCTCTACTGTTAAATTATCTATCTGATGTTGGTAGCGATAAGTGATAGATTTTGCTGCAAATTCAATGATATTTGCTCTATCAGTAAGAGTATAACCTCTGAATAATGAGGTCATTCGTTCAGCAGATTTCATTACTGATTCATTTTTTAAATATACAGCAATCTGAGAAAAAAATACTGCTATGCTTCCTGTAGGGATTTCTAATCCGTTCCAAGTAAAACTTGGAAAAACATTCTTATTTTCTTCAACTTTTTTAGCAGCATGATCTACCGAACTATCTGGACGTTTTACTGTTTTTAAATTCAATGCTTTTAAGGTGGAATAAAATTCATCAAATTTACTACAAAATAATTCAGTAAAATCTGTTTGAGCACGAGTAAATTCAAATTCTGCTTGCATTCCATCATTATCATGCAATTTTATATCAGTCATTTTATGAGAATGCGATTGAAAAAAAGGAGATCCTGGTGTTTTATTTGAAATTAACCAAGTGTCAATATGAGTGCGTAGCTTGTTTTGGTAAGAGTGGTGGCCATCTGTTTTCACGGAGAATTTAGCCATCTCTTCATTTTTAAGTTGTGTAAATAGAATCCTTATAAAATGAGTGACTTTAGTGGGATTTTGTTTAAGAAAAACAGCTATAGATTCGTTTGCAGGATATGAATCAAATACTTGTTTAATAAGATAGCGAGCAATCCCTTCTTTTTTTGGCTTCATTCCTGAATTATCTTTGTAAACTTCCTTGCATTCTTTTTGTAGTTTTTTAGTTAATTGCTCAGAAATATTATAAGATATTGTTTCATTTTCAGATAAAAATTTGTTTTTAAATAAGTAATTTTCTATAGCGGATTTT
>LSTE01000103.1 GCA_001644445.1 Gammaproteobacteria bacterium SCGC AG-212-F23 | reverse complement strand
AACTCCAATTATGCAGTGTGAGACCATGACTTCAAAAAATACAAAGACTTACCTGAATTTATCAGCTAACGAATTAATAGAGTTAGCGTTAACGAGAAAAGAAGGCGTGTTAGCAGCGAATAAGGCGTTGAACGTGTCTACAGGACCTCGTACTGGACGCTCGCCTAAAGATAGATTTATTGTTAAAGATACACTCACTGAAAAAACCGTCGATTGGGGACAAGTGAATCAACCGCTTGCGCCTGAAAAATTCGCGGCGTTATGGAGTAAAGCAGAAGAAGCTTTACAACAAAAAGAAGCACAGTTTGTTTCTTATTTTAAAGTATCTGCCGAGGACAAATATGCACTGACAGTCAAAGTCATGACTGAGCTTGCATGGCACACTTTGTTTACACAAAACTTATTTATTTCTGATCCAACACTCAACAAAGACCAAGTTAATCAATGGACATTATTATGTGTTCCCAGTTTTAAATCGGATCCTGCACGTGACGGTGTTAATAGCGATGCTGCCATTATTTTAAATTTTACAGATAAAAAAATTCTGATTGTTGGCACGTATTATGCGGGTGAAATGAAAAAATCGATGTTTTCTGTATTAAATTTTTTGTTACCTGATCGAGAAGTACTACCTATGCATTGTGCCGCAAACGTAGGAAAAGATGGCAAAACAGCGCTGTTTTTCGGATTATCTGGAACGGGTAAAACAACTTTATCGGCAGACCCGGATCGTTTTTTAATTGGTGACGATGAACATGGTTGGAGTAAAGAAGGCGTTTTTAATTTTGAAGGCGGTTGTTATGCTAAATGTATTGATCTTTCCAAAGAACGTGAACCTGTGATCTGGGATGCAATACGACACGGTGCGTTAATGGAAAATGTAGTATTAAACTCCACAACACACGAACCTGATTATACAGATGCAAGTCTTACCCAAAACACACGCGCTGCTTATCCGCTATCCCATATTCCATTACGTGTACCGGCTAATAAATCAGGACATCCTAATGCCGTATTGTTTTTAACATGTGATTTGTTTGGTGTATTACCACCTGTTGCACGCTTAACTAAAGAGCAAGCTGCTTATTATTTTTTAAGTGGTTACACGGCATTAGTCGGTAGTACGGAAGTGGGGCAAGGTTCTGGTATTAAACAAACTTTTAGTACTTGCTTTGGCGCGCCTTTTTTCTCAAGGCCTGCGCAAGTGTATGCAGATTTATTAATGAAAAGATTAGATGAAACCGGTGCACAAGTATTTTTAGTTAATACCGGTTGGACGGGTGGAGCGCATGGTCAAGGCGGCAGTCGTTTTTCTATTCCAACAACACGTGCAATTGTGACTGCGATTGTGAACGGTGAATTGCATAATGCAGAATATGAAGAATTAGCGGGCTTCCACTTGGCCATTCCAAAATCAATGACAGGTGTCGATAGTAAAGTATTAAATCCTCGTAAAGCGTGGAAAGACATACATGCTTATGAAGACTATAACAAACAATTAATGCAAAAATTTGCAGAAAATTTCAAAAAATTCAATGTGACCGACAAGATTCGTAACGCAGGCCCGCGTGAATGATCATGTTCAACAAAATTTAAAAATAATCCAAGCCCGTATTCGTGAATATGAAATAAAATATCAACGTGTGCCGGGCTCGGTTGCATTACTCGCTGTTAGTAAAAATCAATCGCTAGAAAAAATTCAGCAAGCCATCATCGCAGGTCAAAAAAGTTTTGGTGAAAATTATCTGCAAGAAGCGATTCCCAAGATACAATTTTTTGCAAAAGAAAATTTGCAATGGCATTTTATCGGATTAATACAACGCAATAAAACCCGCAAAATCGCCGAGTATTTTTCCTGGGCGCACACCGTCACAGAAAAAATTATCGCGCAACGCTTAAATGATCAACGGCCGCAAAATTTACCCGCTTTAAATATTTGCATTCAAGTCAATATCAGTCAGGATCCAGCCAAGGGTGGTATTAAATTAAACGAAGTGCTGCCGTTAGTAGAATTTTGTGTATCACTGCCTCGAGTAAGACTACGTGGTTTGATGGTACTTCCAACACAAAATTCTTTGTCAAATGAACAAGCTACGGTGTTTTCAGCACTTAAAATACTGTATGAAGATTTGAACAGAAAAGGCTTTTTTCTCGATACTTTATCCATGGGCATGTCAGATGATTTGGAAACAGCTATTGCAGAAGGGTCAACCTTGGTAAGAATTGGTACTGGAATTTTTGGATCTCGCTAACCAGTATATCACAAATCATTTTGCTTGTGTTGCGCTACACTAAAAGTACCAAATAATTATTTTTAGTGAGGGTAGCCGATATGCGTAAACGATTTACAAGTATGGCGCTACTAGTAGGCCTACTGATTTTCTTGGTTTCTTCTGTCAATGCGTTAACTAAGGGTATTTATATTACCCAATCCACTCTAGAGAATACTAAGCTGATTACATATTTAATAGAGAATGCGAAGAAAGTGGGAATCACCACTTTTGTCGTAGACATGGATAAACCCAGTAAACGCTACCAGCAAAATATTGCTTTGCTTAAACAAAACAATATTATCTACGTGGCGCGAGTGGTGGTTTTTCCTGGTGGTGCGACTCCTGATCTGATGCATTCTATGAGCTATCGTGAGAAAAAATATGCATTAGTGCAAACAGCCGTGAATTACGGTGCCAATCAGATTCAATTAGATTACATCCGTTATAATACCAAACAACCACCTTCTTCACATAATGCCGAAGATGTGTTGGCAGTAATTCAATGGTTTAAAGATAAACTTGCAGCGCAAAATATTCCTTTGCAAATCGATGTATTTGGTATCGCCAGTTTCGGTGAGTCACGCTATATCGGCCACAATATTCCATTGTTTGCCAAAACAGTAGATGTCTTGTGTCCTATGGTATATCCATCGCATTACGAACCTTTTCGTGAACATGCGGTGACACCTTATGAAACTGTGTTGACTTCATTGAAACACGTGCGAAAACAATTTAATAACAATACACCGTTTAAACTTAATCCTTATATTGAGCTTTCAAATTATCGTTATCCGTTATCGCACGAGAAAAAAATGAAATATATTTATGCGCAAATTCAAGCAGTACAAGATTCAGGAGCAGATGGTTGGTATGCATGGAGCCCACATAATTACTATGATCTGTTATTCAAAGTGATGGCTGCCTATCCTGTCAAGTAAAGAGTGGTGGAGCTATTCCTAATAATTCTAACATAGGAATAGCTCTTTTTTTTATTCCATGTCAATCGTTCGGCCTTTGCGTTGTATTTTTTTAGGATGTTGACGTCGAAAAAACTTTTCGCGCAGCCAGGCAATGCCAAATAACACCAAACCAAGTAATGCCCCGAAAATAAAAAGATAAGACAGAAAAATAATACCAATGACGAAAACAACTAAGAGTATCCCTAACGAAATAAAAGGAACAATTTTTTTGAGAAAATTCTGCATCAGAATTTTTCCCATAATGTGGAGTCGGTAGGTTTCTCATCGGTTACTTGATCGCGCAATTTATAAACACGTTGGTATTTTTCTTTTTCTTTGCATTGGGAGGTTGACAGGCGAGGATGTGTTTTGTCAAAGGCTTGCAAAAATTGGTCAAGTTCGCTGACGAAATTCTTTTGTACAGAATGTGGTTTCATGGGTTCCTCCAATCGCCAAGATAGGATATTATACTCGCTGATGATTCGCTACGAGTATTTTCGTGAGAGCAAGAATGGCTTTATTGAAGAAATGTTTATTGGGAATTGTGTTTGTAGGCATGGCTGCTAGCGGAAACACACAGGTATTAGCCAAGCACCATCACCATCATACCCACCATAGTACCCATCATTACTCCCCACCGGTAGAAGATGTGGCACCTTTGCCTTCTGCCGTCAATGGCAAATCGAACCTGTCAGATGCGATTAACACTATCATTGCAGGGGCCGATCCTGAGGCCAGTATCGGCATCGTAGTAAAATCCATGAAAAGCGGCGACATCTTGTACGAACATAATGCGAAACAATTATTTGTGCCCGCAAGCACTATGAAAATTTTGACAGCTGAGGCAGCGCTTCTTTATCTGGGCCCACAATATAAATTTCCTACCAGTATTTTTACCGATGCACGATCCATTAACAAAGGTGTGATTGACGGCAATATTTATATTGTACATAGCGGCGATCCTTCTCTCACGGTGTATGATATTCATGATTTGATGGCAAGTCTTAAAGCGATGCAAATTCAGCGGATTACCGGCAATGTTTATATTGATACTTCTGCGTATGATCAACAAAATTTTGGGCCGGGTTGGATAGGTAGTGATAAACGTTATTGTTATGGTGCGCCGATTAGTGCGAGCATCATTAATCATAATTGTTTGGCTTCATCCCGAGGTTTGTTACATACCTCTAAAGCAAAATTAAAAAGTGTGGGCAGTGCAGTGATTAATGATGTCATCAAGTTTAATCAAATCCTTATGCAAGAATCGTTTAAACGTTTAGGTATTTCTGTGCATGGCAATATTAAAATAGGTTCTACGCCGCCTTATGCTTCACGTTTAGCAACACACGAATCAAAACAATTACATTCATTAGTGAGTACGATGCTAAAAAAATCCGACAATATTATTGCTGGTTCTTTATTTAAAAAAATTGGCGCATTGTACACACGCCAACCGGGTAGTTGGTCTAACGGTAGTGCGGCGGTAAAAGATATTTTATCAAAACAAGCAGGCGTTGATGCATCGGGTGCAATGATTTTAGATGGATCAGGATTATCGCCTGAGAACACCATTTCACCTTCACAATTAATGCAAGTGCTGACTTTTGCTTACCATCACTCGTCTAGTAGTTATGATTTTATTTCGGCACTCCCTATTTCAGGCGTAGACGGCACGCTAAAACATCGCTTAACCAATATCTCTTGGAAAGTCCGCGCCAAAACCGGCACTATGGCTGGCGTACGTTCACTCGCAGGCTATGCAATGACCCGCGACAATGAACCCTTAGCTTTCGTCATCATGGTCAACGGCCGCAATAGCGCAGGCTATAGTTACAAAGAAGTCGAAGACAGAATCGTGACGGTGTTAACCAAATATTCGCAATAAACAGTCATCTTATTCATTATATTATATATTTAAATTAGCGATTCTTATCTTTTCCCTCTTGAAACAAGCAGTTGCAGCTGTTATACTACAATTGTAGTAAATTATTACTTTTGTAGGTATTTCTCCATGAGCGTAGCCATACGAGTGACTGAAGCGATTTATAAAGAGGCCAAAAAAACGGCGCTTGCCGAATATCGGTCTATTCCGAATCAGATTGAGTTTTGGGCAATGATTGGGAAGTGCGCATTAGATAATCCTGAGTTGCCCACGGAGTTTATAAAAGATCTTTTGCTATCCAAGCGCCAAGCTAAATCTTTGGCAGAACCTTTTAAATTTGAAGGTGACAGTGGCTGAAATAATTATAAAACAAATGCCTGCTTTTAAAAAAGCTTATAAAAAACTGCATGCAAATGAGAAAAAAGCAGTTGATGAAGCGATTAGAGAAATTGTTAA
>LSTE01000102.1 GCA_001644445.1 Gammaproteobacteria bacterium SCGC AG-212-F23 | reverse complement strand
TAATTATTAATATTGATAGAAAAAACGGGCGCGGGCACGCACGCGGGCTCGGGCGCGAAGAAATACTAAGATAATTCGCTAAAATATATAGAGGGCAATATGGTTTATTTTGATCATGAAAAACTTGATGTATATAAAATTGCAATAGAATTAATTGTTTTAATAAATATGACAATAGAGAATTTTCCACGTGGCAAAGCATACTTAGCTGATCAATTGCAGCGAGCTGGCGCATCTATCCCACTTAATATAGCAGAAGGAGCAGGAGAATATTCAAGAAATGAAAAAAGCAGATTCTATAGGATGGCTAAAAGATCCGCAACCGAATGCGCAGCTATATTCGATGTTTGCCACCATCTTCTAATTATTGAAGAAAAAAACTATCAAAATGCGCGTGAATCATTAACCAGGATAGTTGCAATGTTAACTAAATTGGCTAAATTTTCAGAGAAACCTAATTAAATAACTTTTTTCGCGCCCGAGCTCACAAAGTAAGCTCTAACAGAAAATATTGGGTCGTTTTTGGTTCTACGCAAAATATGTTAGAACATAAAACCATACGCCTTATTAATCCGCTGGCCCAGAACCGCGACCAAATTTTTTACTTTTTGATTTTGAATCAGATTGATTGAATGTAACAGTAGAAGTAGCTGTTGTGATGGTGCTAGCTACAGTTACGGCTTGAGTGGCAGTAGCGGTAGCAATTAGTTTTTCTTGGTCGCGTAATTTATTAAATATCTCTTGTAACCCAGCACTACAGTTTTTTTCACTTAATTTAAGTTCTGTCAATAAATTAGAAATATAATTTTCATATGATATACTCGCGGGTTTAATTTGCAGTTTTTTTATCAATGCTATTTGCTTACTGTAAACAGATATATCATTTGTACTAGACAACCGAGAAAAAAATCCTCCATGCCATGTCAATTTTGCCATAGCTGTCTGATACACTGTATCTCCCGAAACTGCTGCCCTAACCCCATCTAATCTCCCTATTATACCAGGCAATGCAAAAGTCACTTCCATTCTCATACGCCTAGCCTCTTCTTGTTTAGCATCCAAAACAAATCCTGCTGCGTATCCACCAATTACTCTCACTAAATCTTGTGGCATCTTTTCTTCTAGCGCCACATCAATCGCTGACACCAATTCTTTATGGCCTAGACTAATAGTAAGACGATGCAAAGAATACGTTGAATTGACATTACCTACCTTTTCTACAACTAGAAATTCATTTTCGTTCGGAAGTGGGTAAAGTGCATACACATTACATGAAGAAAGAATAGTAGAAGTTTTTGATGTTCGAGGATCGAAGGCTTTCAGAGCACCCTCTTTGCCAAATAGCAAACTACCATTAGACCATGCGGTATTACAGAAGAAAGCTCCTGATACATTGCTCAATGTCATTACCTGCGGAAGGTCTGATGTTAAAGTATCAAACCGAGTATCAAAAATAGTGGTCGCATGCTGATCGCTAACAGCAAGATAATTAAAATCTAAAGAAGGGGTCAAAAATACTCCCGATTCTATTGGCAACTGTACTGATATTTCTTTTGCTCCTTGACCCTCTAGCGCATAAATCGCCGGAGATTCGGTCCAGCTGCTTCCAATGTAACGAGAAAAAATAAGATGGGAAAAAGAAAGAAAACACTGATCATTGAAGTTTTCACTGATAGTAGTAATGCGTTGCATACCTCCATCTTTTTGCAAAGCAAAAATCCCACAAGATGGTATTACAACATAGGACTTATCTGGCGAGAAAATGCATTCGACAAAGAAATTCTTAATAGAAATATCTAACTTTCTAATTTCTTGCAGTTCATAAACATTTTCTGCATTGCGCTTTATTGCCATAATATCTGCAGAATACTTATTATCTAGCCCTCTGATACAGCGTAAAACTTGATTATTAACCCAAGGGTATATGCGCACTTCCATCCCGGCGGGAACAGGAGGAATTAAAACCCTTTGATTCGAATCACTGATACTCACTAACTCATCATTACTCCTCACAAATACTTCATTATCTGCTGCTAGCAAAGGAACAGCATTCCACGGTTCTATCATATAATTATTGCACTCTATGGGAAGGGGTACCT
This sequence comes from Gammaproteobacteria bacterium SCGC AG-212-F23, assembly GCA_001644445.1. Classification (GTDB taxonomy): domain Bacteria; phylum Pseudomonadota; class Gammaproteobacteria; order DSM-16500; family DSM-16500; genus SCGC-AG-212-F23. The sequence goes on along the minus strand of LSTE01000102.1, from coordinate 3,522 downwards.
TTTTACTTTCCACAGGAGGAGCCGCTGCGATACTTTGCTTTTTCGAGCTATCCATTATCTTTCTCCTCGTGTTATATATTCAAAATTATAGCATATAGAGTATTTAAGGATTTATTGTCTGATTTTTCAGGTGGTTAAGGGAAAATCTCTACTTAAGCAGGAGATCCCCGCTAAAAGCATGCGGGGATCTCCTGCTTAAGAAAGAATATTTATGCAACAAGGCACTTTGAGGATTTTAAATCTAACAAATCACAAAATCATTACCATCAAACGTACCATTAGCAATACGTTCTGCCATGATAACGATTTCATTTTTGCGAATTGCGAATAACTCTTCGATGTTTTCAATGAAATAATAACGATCTTGCATAATGTCATAACGGTACGGTTGGTTTAACACTTCGATGAGATCGAATTTTTTGCGCTTAGGTACCTTATTTTCTAATGCATAAATCGTTTCACCAAATGATGATAAAATGCCACCGCCATAGATTCGCATACCTTGCGATGTTTGCATTAAACCAAACTCAATGGTGAACCAAAATAAACGGCCTAATATTGATTGTACTTTTCTATTCGTGCTCAATGCAATATTGCCATACCAATGCACGAAATCCGCATAAGCAGGATTCGTTAACAGAGGACAATGACCAAAATATTCGTGGAAAATATCGGGCTCTTGCAAATAATCCAAATCTTCGCGCAAACGGATGAAACTCGCTGCGGGAAATTGTTTATTCGCTAATAAACGATAAAACTCTTCCAAAGGAATCATCGCCGCCACCGGCACCACAGACCAACCTGTGCAAGCATTCAATACCGCAGTCACTTCTGCACATTGCGGTACGCGATCTTTAGGAAAATCTAATTTTTTCAACCCTATCAAAAAATCATCGCACGCCCTGCCTTCAATGACTTTGATTTGTCTTTCGAACAAAATCTTCCAGGTTTGATTTTCTTCCTCGGTAAAAGCAATAAACCCATTACTATCGGGCTGCTTGGAAACATACTTCATACTCACTCCTCTTGCTTTCCACTAATTTCATTCATACACTTGATATTCTTGAATCTTGGAGAATAACAATGACCCACGAATTACCTAAGCTACCGTACGCCATGGATGCTTTACAACCCTATATTTCCAAAGAAACTTTAGAATATCATTATAGCAAACACCATCAAGCTTATGTTACTAACCTCAATAATTTAATCAAAGACACTGAGTTTGCCAATGCTTCTCTGGAAGATACTATTATGAAATCCAGTGGCGGTATTTTCAACAATGCGGCCCAAGTCTGGAACCATACGTTTTATTGGAACTGCATGACACCTAAAAGCACTAAAGCACCTTCTGGTAAACTCGCTGAAGCAATCAACAAGGCATTTGGCTCTTTTGAAGAATTCAAAAAACGCTTTTCGCAAACTGCGATTACTACCTTTGGTTCTGGTTGGGGATGGTTGGTTAAAAATAACGATGGTTCTGTTGAGCTTTTAAGCACTAGCAATGCCGACCTCCCTATGAAACATGGGAAAAAAGCTTTACTCACTTGCGACGTCTGGGAACATGCTTACTACATTGATTACCGTAATATGCGTGCGACTTATGTTGAAAAGTTTTGGGAAATTGTTAATTGGGAATTTGTTGAAAAGCAGTTTCAGTAAATTCATTGAGTATTCCACCCCTCATCCGCCCTACGGGCACCTTCTCCCACAAGGGGAGAAGGGACTGCTGTGACAGAAGTGATACTTGCATAGAACGGCTTCATTTTTTTCCAAGCCAGAAATAAAACTCCCGCCAGAAGCGGGAGTCAGTGTAGCGTAAGTTACCTTAGATTAACAGATATCGTGAGCTACAGAAGTGATGTTTCCAAGCAGGTCAACGCGGACTTTTTCAACTAAGCCTGCAACGCCCAACAAACCATAAAGATCAATGTTTGTTAGAAGTCTACCTGTGTTGCCGATATCAGCACTTTGTTGCTCGCCTCTATCACTAAGACTTGCATAGTGTAGTCTAGAAGGAGCGCTACCATACAGTGCCTGAGCTCCAATGCTACCCAAACCTAAAACAACCGCTGCTGTTAAAGCTAATACTTTTATGCGCATGTGAATGTCCTCTTAGTAGTTATACATTCTCGTCCATTATCTTACAAGCTATCAACTGTTGCAAGAGCTATTTTACGAGACAGTGACATAACTATTAGAAACAGCCATATGATCGCCCAGGGTCACCATCAAATACACAGGGTGTGTACCTGCTTGATTAAATTGGGTTTTTAACACCGGCATCTTAGTTAAACTAGCCTCACCACCCGCATCTAACATCACTTGGTCCTGGATATACACACAATCTAACTGATGTTCTGACACTTCTACACACATACCATATTGGTAAGGATAGGAATGAGGCACGCTATCTGAATTATACACATAAACACTATGGTCCCCATACAAAGACACTGGAACACCTTGTGTCGCCGTAGCAGCCGATAGATCTGCCATCACAAATAGCGTCTGATGATCCATTGGCGTTGTTTGATCATCTGTGGCTCTCGCCTGCACAATGTTCTTAGTTTGGTGAACATCTTTCAATACATAGCTCGCATTACCTGTGGTCCAGATTTTATGGTTGAGCACTTGTCCGTGTGTGATGTTCCAGGCAAAACTGTTGACACTTAAACCGGCAAGCATGGCAAACAAAAGATATTTTTTCATGTGAAGTCTCCGTTATTTATTGTCAGCAGTAACAGTTAATACACCACTAGCCTCAGACGACAATTGAGTCGTGCCCCCAACACCATTCATACCGGTAATGATCGTTGTCTTAAAGTTATCTGCATGATCCATCACAACTTGCAAAACAGGCCCTTCAGAAAAATTGGCTTCGCCCGCAGGATCTAACTCAATGGAATCACGATAATAGGCACAATCATTTTGATTTGGAGAAGGATGTGCGCTCATTACACATAAACTGCTGTAGTAATAATATAGTTGTTTCTGATTGGTTGTATTAACCACATATGCAAAGTTTTCGCCTTTGATATCTACTGATTTACCTACAACACCCGAAGCAGGTTGGGTACCAGCATACACATATGACGTGGGAGCGTTGTCATTATCATCTCTGAAACTTGCGGTATCTGTATCATTGTTAGCGGCTTTTTTCAATTGATGGTGCTGGGAGGAAAACGCGACTGCTTTTTTTGCATTCGCATTGTTGAAAAAGATTCTAGCATTACCGGTAGTCCATTCTTTGTGCTCCAGTACACGGCCTTTGGTAATATCTACTGCGAAGGTGTTAGCGCTGAGTGCAGTGGTGATGAGAAAACATGTCAGCCATTTTATTTTCATATGGGTTCCTTGGTTGATGTTGAGGACAGTTTTTCGATTATGATGAAAATTTACCGATTACACAAGACATTTAAACACTTCGTCAGCAGGAGATCCCCGCTAAAAGCATGCGGGGATGACGAGGCGCGCCTCGCGGGAGCGTGGGTAAAAAACATCGTTTCTCCTTAGGCCCCG
>LSTE01000101.1 GCA_001644445.1 Gammaproteobacteria bacterium SCGC AG-212-F23 | reverse complement strand
TACACCAACTCTTTTATTCTCTGAAATAAATGGTAACCCAGACTGCTGCACTCTAATCTCATGCAACTTCGCTGGCATTTTAATCCCGTGTTTTTCAAACGCATGCCACAATGCAAGCATCACCTGAGAACGCATGCTAATACGCGATTTTACATGACGCACATTAATATGATAACGCACTTCAAATTCCATATCGCCTTCATTCATTTCTTTTAATAATGCTTCAGGTTCAGGATCAGTTAACACCTCTTTTATCGATGCCAGTGTTTCTAAAATTAATTTTTGCACAAACAAAGGTTGATCATGATGATCCACATGCAATGAAATAATAGAACGCACAATCGTATCTTTCGCCGTCCAATTTAAAAATGTTTTACTAAAAATCTCCGCGTTCGGCACCATCACTTCCATATGATCAATTGTGCGAATCGTCACCGCACGACTGCCGATATGCACAACATCACCCTCAAAGCCATTGATTTCAATGGTATCACCTACACGCAATGGCCGCTCTAACAATAATAAAAATCCACAAACAAAATTATTAGCTAAATCACGCAATCCTAAGCCCACCGCAAAAACAAACGCACCCGCAACCACTGTCAGCATTTTAAAATCAATACCAACAATTTTCATAGCCACCAACAAACCTATCAAAATCACAAAATACTGCGTCAAAATTGCTAAACTATCGCGCAAGCCTAAATCTTTAATTCTCGCCAACAATAATCGATAAGAAAATTCCCGCGTCCATCGACCTCCCCAAAAAATTAATGACACCACAACACACAACTGCAATACATGCACCGGCGTAATTACAATACCAAAAGCATCCACCAAACGATGATGCACCCATGTTTGTACATGTTGTATCACCAAAGGCTGCTGATCTAAATTATAAGAAAAAAACAACACCATCCAAGCCGTTAAAAACAAACCCAAGCGCAATACTTTATCGAACGGTTTCAACACCGCTTCCGTCCACAACCAACCGTGGCTTACATGTTGAATTAATAATCGCGAAAAAAATTCCATGCCATCGTTTAATAATTCTCGCGCCACTAAATAACCTACCATCACCAACAAGAAAATACCTTCATACCAAGAAATCGTATGCACCAAATTCACATAACCAATCAGACCAATTGCTGAGTTCGCCAAGAGAATCATAGGCACGAACAAACCTAACATTTTTACAATTCTACGCAGATAAGTGTGACGCTCATCAATATAAGTCAAGATAACCTCAGGAAATACTTCCCAAGATTTTAAAAGAAAAACAGAAACAACTAATAAAAATAATAAAAACATGCGATCAAACAAATCTTTTAGCTCAAACACAGCGGGCAATTGATGCACGAATACAGTTAACGCCGTAATAACACCACCTAGAACAAAACTCCATTTTAGACGATGATACAAGCGCACATCGTGGCCCGCATTATCATGCATAGTTTCCATCAGACACACGCGCGCTGAAGTAATAATCGCTTTAAAAAACAACCAAACCCAACCTAAATTCATCAGCACGATAAAGTTTTCTTCCGGAATGTTACATAAATAAAATAAACCAATCACACAGCCAATAAAAGCAACATCCACCATACAACGCCTAAGCAACTTGATCACTACCCATTTTAAATTAATGTGCCCTGATTCGTGATCTTTTAATCCCGATACGATTTTAGCCAATAATCGATTGAGTAACACGACGGCGCCTAACCATAATACTTGCAGCGCACACATCAAAGACCACCAACTCAAATCGGCTTCGTGCATATTTTTTATCAATGTATTCGACAAACTTTTTATCATTTGCAATCCTAATGTAGGCACAAATAATATTTCCTGACCTAAATCAATCCAAGCCTTGGCATTCAATCCAGGTAAATTTTGTCGCGTAGATAATTCACGTTGTAATGCCTTATCTAGCAATACATGAAATGAAAGCAATTGTTGTTGCAAATCTTGCACTGCTGTCATCGAATTTTGATACTGGGTGATCAAACTATCTAACTGTGTTGTGTTTGCGGAAATTAATGCCTTACGTTGCAAAACATTACGAATTCTGCTTTTTAATAAGCCATTCACTCTCTCCAACTGTTTAGACAAAAGCTGCATTTGATCGCCAATTTTATTGAGTAGCGCAACTGAGCTTCCTTCTGCCGTTGAAACATTCAGTTGCTGCATTTGATCTTCATAACGCGCAATCAACATTTGCAAATAACTGAAATTCATATTTTCATTGGCAAAGAAAATATCGTTATCAATCGCATCTCTTGCGCTCTTACTTGCAGCCGTCGTCAAATTTTTGTGTAAAACAGACAAACGCTCTATCCAATACGATTGTTGTTGTTGGTAAGTCATCTCTGAACGCATTTGCTGTTCTTTTAATTGCATCATGGTCCGCGATTTCAGGGCCGCTTGCACATGCAAGAACTTGACTCTATCTATTTGTAGAATCACGCTGGAGATATTGCGCAATTGCTGCAACATTTTTTCACGTGTTTTTTCGGATTCTAGTAAATTTCTTCTTGAATCTAATTTTTCCTGCAACATCGCATTGCTAGCCAAATGCGCGTGGCTAATTTTGCCGCCAAAAATATTAGTGAGATTCATTTGATTAATGATGTCGCTTATGTTTTTTTGTAGACGATTAATCGTTTGCTGTGACTCTGATAATTCTACATTAATATTTTCTAAATTTGCTTTGGCTACGGCAATATCTAAATCTGCTTGATTCAAATAAGATTGATTGACACCGCCGGACAATATCGAGGCAAAACGTTTTTCTTGTTGATGTTGCAAATCAAGTAATACTTTTTTCGCTTCAATAATACGCTCTTGCAATAGTTGCTCGACATTATCCAGCGCGAAAACACTGACACTGCAAACACTTAATAACAAAAAAATAAAAATTTTTAATTTAGCACTCAACCGCTTCCACATTAAAACTCACCCTTCTACGCAAAAATGTTAATAAAATGACTCCCGGAAAAGAAAGCAAAAAAGAACACAAGAAAAAATTCACCCAACCCCAATGCAGCACCATCACTGCAGACAATGGACCAATCAATACTCGACCTAAAGAAAATAATGCAGAAAAAACCGCATACTGCGTCGCACTATAACGTGCATGACAAAGCGACATTAAGAAAGCAATTAACGCTGCTGTACTTAATCCACTACAAAAGTTTTCAATAAAAATGGACGACATCATCAAGAAATAATCTTTACCCACCCATGCCAGCCAAACAAACATTAAATTCGAAACCGCCTGTAAAATACCAAACCACAATAATGCTCGATACATCCCTATGCGATTCATCCATATCCCGCCAACAAATGCGCCTAGCAAGGTTGCAACTAATCCCATGGTTTTGTAAGCAATACCAATATCGGTCAAACTAAAACCCAAATGCCGCAACAAAAAAGTACTCATCAATGACAAAGCTAAAGCATCACCGATTTTATAAAACACAATAAATAATAAAAGTACGACAATCAGGTCGCGCCTCAATAAATCTTTAAAAGGATCAATCACCGCAGCGACAAAAGATTTAGGCGGCACCACATTCACACATTCGGGTGAAAATATTGTGGCCAGTACCATAGTCCCCATTAAAATCGCCATCAAATGATAAGTCGTACGCCAACCAATATGATCAGCAATAATCAAGGCTAATGCACCTGACAACAATACCGCCACACGCAAACCCACGATCAGATAAGCAACCCCAATACCACGCTCATTCGGCAATAAAATATCCGCCCGATATGCATCAATCGCAATATCTTGTGATGCGGAAAAAAAAGCAATCAATAGCGCCAACTGCCCCATTCTCGCCGCATGCAATAATGGATTCATATTCGCCAAAATCAACAATGCAGCGCAAAGACTCAATTGCATAATCGCAATCCATCCGCGTCTACGACCTAAAAACGGCGGAATAAACCTATCCATCACCGGCGCCCAAAGAAACTTCAACAAATAGGGCAACCCAATCAGCGTCAACGCCCCAATCGTCACCAAATTAACACCTGCCTGGGTAAACCAGGCTTGCAAAGTGGAAGACGTGAGCGCCAAAGGCAATGACGAAGAAAAACCCAACAACAAGGTAGAACGCAAACGAGGATTACGAATATGCGCTAGGCTGTCCAACATGCGAGATAACCTTTTGATTGAATGGTTTATTTTCGGCGAACTAGGATTCTAACATATTTTCTATGGAGATGGAAAAAATTTTTCCATCATTATAGTATTGGCGTAAATATAGGAAATCTTAAATTATGCAAAAATCTGACCTCAAACGTGCATTAAAAAAAAGCTCAAACTGTTATACGCAAATATATAAAAAAGAAAAATCTAGTCCAACAACTAAAGGCTATGCGCAATGATAGTACTACTAGGAAATAATACACTCACTAGTAATATCTTGGCTGACCACTTAATCAATTACTTCTTTTCAGCTGATCTCTTGTTCCTACGCATCTTACGCAACGTCCACAACGTAAGCACTGGACCCGAAAAAGCATAACTCAGGAAAATAGCAAACAATACCTGCGGTGGATCCATCGCAACAGCCGCCAACAATAAAACAATCGCAACCGCTTTCCAAAAAGGCATACGCCCTTTCAAATCCACTTGTTTAAAACTGTTAAACCGCACCGTACTCACCATTAGCGCACCAATAAACAACGTTAATGCTGCCACAGGAATCGCAATCATGATGCCAGTCACTTCGTATTTATAACCCACCCAAACCATACCCGCGATCACACCGGCGGCTGCAGTACAGGATAATCCTTGGAAATATAGTTTATCTTCATTTTGCGCTTGTGCATTGAAACGCGCGAGACGTAATGCGGTTGCGGCAGTGTAGAGAAAAGCAATCAACCAACCCAATTTTCCTAGCGATGACAAAGACCAACTATAAATAATCAACGCCGGCGCCAAACCAAAATTAACCATGTCTGCCAAACTATCGTATTCCGCACCAAACGCACTTTGCGTATTGGTCAGGCGCGCAACTCTGCCATCCAAACTATCGGCAACCATGGCCACAAACACGGCCATCGCAGCCACATCGAAAATACCTTTCATCGCAGCAACAATAGAATAGAATCCACTGAACAGCGCTGCAGTTGTTAATAAATTCGGCAGCAAGAAAATGCCGCGGGATTGTTTGATTTTAAAATTCATAAATGACTCGCTATATCTTTACCAATTGCGCTTTCAGCGCAAACAAATATTCTGAGAACATCTTATACCTAGGGCGCCGCGCAAAAAACGCGCTCTGCCCTAGGCTAATGGAGCTATCAGGTCTTCGACCTGAGACCATATCAATTAATTCTAGGCATTGAGTTACACCACAATCTGAGGCCACAGGCCTCACAGCTTCACTAGCCCAGGGTTAGGCGCGCTTTTTGCGCCGTAACCCTGGGTTAAAATACGCAACGAATCCTAAGCGCTGTAAGCGCGCCGAATGTTTCTGGCGCGCTTACAGCGCTTAAATATTTTTGCAATCCCGACCCGGGGTTTCGCCGCAAAAAACAGCGGCTACACCCCGGGCTAAAACATCAGACCTTGCGGTCTGTAAAACAGTTCCTGGGCTAAAAAATCAAGCCTTCGGCTTGAATTATTCAACTACCAGAGCGAAGAAAATTCTGCGCCTTCTCAATGCTAACTGCAA
>LSTE01000100.1 GCA_001644445.1 Gammaproteobacteria bacterium SCGC AG-212-F23 | reverse complement strand
GCTAATTCTTTGGAACGCTTCGCAGCCGCGTTAACTGCTTGCATGAAAATCTCGCGCACATTTTTCTCTTCGAGTATTCGCAATGCTTGTTCCGTTGTCCCACCCGGTGATGTCACTTGCTTACGCAATTCCGCGATACTGTGATTACTTTCTAAAGCCATACGCGCAGCACCCAAAGCAGTTTGCAAGGTTAACAAACGTGCAACGTCTTTAGATAATCCTAGCGCCTCAGCAGCATGTTGCAAACTTTCCATGACTAGAAAAAAATAGGCGGGTCCTGAACCAGACACAGCAGTCACCGCATCCATTAAATTTTCATCTTGCAACCAAACAGTGATACCGACTGCACGCAAAATAGATTCTGCTTGATCATGTTGTGTTTCATTCACAAATGCATTTGCAAACAATCCAGAAGCACCGCAGCCTAACAATGCGGGTGTATTTGGCATCACACGCACAATAGGTATATTGCCACCTAACCACGTCTGGATAGTTTGCACGCGCACGCCTGCGGCAATGGAAATGACTAATGGCTTTTTGCTTTGAACAATAGGCGCGATTTCCTGCACTACCGTTGCCATCATTTGTGGTTTCACTGCTAAAATAATGATTTCAGTATCTTTGACCGCATTTTTATTATCTTTGGCGGTATGCACTAAAAAATTTTTTTGCAAAACAGCTAGTTTTTCTTCTGCGGGATCCGCTATCCAAATTTTATCTGCAGGAAATTGGTCAGCTATCAAACCGCCCAATAAACTAGCGCCCATGTTGCCCGCGCCCAAGATAGTAATGTTCGCTATATGCATGCCCTAACTCCCTAATTTTAAAGGATACAATAGCATAAATTTTTATAGGCTGTTACACTATTGCAAAATTTATTGAAGGACTTGCCCATGATTATTCAACCTAAAGTTCGCGGTTTTATTTGCACAACAGCACATCCCACCGGATGTTTTAAATCCGTGGAAGAACAAATTAATTATGTGAAATCACAAGGCAAAATCACAGGCCCCAAAAATGTACTGATCATTGGCGCATCCACCGGTTATGGTTTGGCCAGTAGAATCGTTAGCACTTTTGCTGCGAATGCCAAAACCATAGGCGTTTTCTTCGAAAAAGAAGCCGACGACAAAAGAACAGCTTCAGCAGGTTGGTATAATACTGCCGCGTTTGAAACTATCGCGCACCGAGAACATCTTTATGCAAAAAGTATTAATGGTGATGCGTTTTCACATGATATTAAAAAGCGTACAGCGGAATTAATTCGTAAAGATTTAGGTCAAGTTGATTTAATTATTTATAGTCTAGCTTCGCCCCGTCGTGTGCATCCGGACTCTGGACAAATTTTTTCGTCTGTTTTAAAACCGATAGGCCGTTCTTACACTAATAAAACCGTAGATGCGTTTCGTGGTGAAGTAAAAGATATTTCTATAGAAGCAGCTAATGCGGATGAAATTCAGCAAACTATTGAAGTCATGGGTGGCGAAGATTGGGCAATGTGGATAGATTATTTATCAAAAGAAAAATTGTTGGCGCACGGTATCACTACATTGGCTTATAGTTACATAGGCCCTGAATTAACACACCCTATTTACAAACAAGGAACTATAGGTAAGGCGAAAGAACATTTATTTAAAACCGCACAAGAACTCAATCAAAAATTAAAATCTTCTTATCAAGGTCAAGCACTCATTTCAGTCAATAAAGCTTTAGTCACGCAAGCGAGTGCGGCGATTCCTGTAGTGCCACTTTATATTTCTTTGTTGTATAAATTGATGAAAGAAAATCACACGCATGAAGGTTGCATCGAACAAATCAATCGATTATTTCATCAACATTTATATACTGACAAAAAATTACCGTTAGATAAAGAGGGTCAAATCCGCATTGATGATTTAGAAATGGCTACACAAATTCAACAAAAAATTGCGGAATTATGGCCTAAAATCACTTCTGAAAATTTATCACAGTTGACAGATATTCAAGGTTATCGTGATGAATTTTATCGTCTGTTTGGGTTTAATATGGCAGGCATCGATTATGACAAAGATGTAGATCCTAATGTGAAAATTGAATCGTTGCAAACAGAATCCAAAATCGCAGGTTAATACAGTCTTCATCGCCTACGAGCACCCCTCATCCGGTTATTTCCTTGCCGCTGTTGTTACTGTCGTTGCTACGCTACTGGTTGTTGCTGTCATTGCTACACCACTGCTACTCGTTATTGCAGCGCTTTTGGCATCCGCAATTTGTTGCTCTTCAGTGTAAGCATATGCAGTTCTCCTCTGACAATCATAGAAAAAAATCGGCAAGCGATTTATTCTGTAAGATGGTGAAGCACTTGGATTTGTAGATGTGCTAGCTATGTTATCACGCATATCTCTCGCAAGTTTTCTAACATCAGGTGAATCATATATTGCCTCTATACATAAAGCTTTTATAGAAGTAACCTCAACAGGATTTACGAGCTTAGCAACATTAGAAGTATACGCTTGCATAACAGCGTATTCCTCGGTGACAGGTGCGCTACGCAGTCTTTGTACAGCCAACTGCATTGGCATACGCTGATGCTTTCTAGCATCATAGAGATAATTAACCCCGCATAAATTAGTATCAATTGCGACAGGTGTAAAAAGTTTATTAGAAATTAATGTAACAAGAATATCTTTACTATTTACAGATGTGCTTTTACTATCGTCACGTGACAATGAACGAAGTAACCCATGGCCATCTGCCAACAGTAACATTTCTTCATATGCTTCCTTGAGATAGCCCAACACGATGGAAACTAATTCTTTAACAATGATATGCTCAGGTAATATATCTAAAATAACTTTAACATTTTCTCTGAAATCAGAACGCGCCGAACTTGATTTTATTTCATCATATCTCTCTAAAGCCTCTATAATACTCCCTATAGAATCTGTTATGACACTAGGATATGCTACAATACTAGGCTCTGGAGACATTTCAGGCATAAATTTTTCTCGCAAAGCGCGCAAAAATAAGAATGCATCTCTACTATCCATAAGTTTTACGCTGTTATTAATAATCTCGGCAATTAATCGACTTATTTCACTATCGAAAAAATCGAAGATATCTAATATATTTTTAATGGGTTGCAAATGAATAAGTGCAGAAATAAACGGTAACGCCTCTTTTTTGTCGTCAACTAAAAGCATTTCCTTAAATTTGTATAACACCAACTGCTTTTGTTTTCTAAATAAGGTAATCATACCTTGAAAGATTTCTGGAGAATTCTTCAGTAAGTAATGAATAACTGTGTAGTAGATCAATGTATTATCTTGTAAGTACCTACATTCTTTTTTAAAAAACCTATTTAGAATAGCTTCATTAGCAGGAAGTTTATCCAGATAAATCAGAAAATCTACTGACCTCTTAAATTAATTAACACCTGAGATTTGCGAACGTCTTGTAATGCTAGGAAAAAACAAAATTTATTTACACCACCTATTTCTTTACTAAATAATGCAATATGATTTAATTGATCATCTGGTAACTGTGATATGAGCGCTCTTAGCTTTACAACAGCCTCTGCGTGTGTCGCAATACTACCTTCCATAATATCAGCATCACAGGAGAAAGCATTATTTTGCTCGCGTGTAATAAGCTCAATTAAATAAATAACTTTGAAAAAATCTTTTCCTAAATGTTGATCGAGTTTTTCTTTTCTCAGTGTAAAAACAATGTCGTTAGCTTGATTGAATGCATTTGACCAATTTGTACTGTTAGCCAAAATTCCAAAATTCTGAAAAAACTGAGGATAATTTAACGCAAGATCCATCATGATTGCCAAAGTAAGATGCAGAGAAGACCGTAAATTACCTGCCAAAGCATTCGGATAGAAATGGTAAACAACTGCTCTTGTATCAAGCGTAATAGCTGCCGGCAATGGCATAGCTGATGTTGTTTTGCTGCTTGTGGTTATAGTTTTGCTATCTTTGCTTTGTGAAGCGCTCATCGTATGATCCTGAAGTTGATTGGATTAAATAATTTATATTTTACAGGAAAAAAGCTTAAGAGCGCCTTAAGGCTAACCTGAATTTATTCTGGGATAGGCACACAAAAGCACCCCTCATCCGCCCTGCGGATGAGGGGTAATTCAACTATGGAACATAAGCAGTTGCCGATGATAGTAATCGCTGCGGTTTTGTCGGCGTTTTTTTAACGTTCGTTGCAGAGCTGCTGGTTGATTTAGTAGGCGTATAAAATGTATGGCCTGATGCAAACACGGATGAAGAAGCTGCAACTTTTTTATTAACGGGTGTTACGAATGATGAATCTATAATAGAAGATGGCGCACAGTTTTCATCAGGCGATGTTAGATTTTCTGTTCTATCGGGTGATGGCGTTTTTTTATGTTTTTTGTGTACGGGAGACTCTTCTGATGATGACGATGTCGTATTATTTTCTATGCTAGTGGTTAAATCACTTAATGGTGCGCGATTTAATCGCTCTTGACGCTTGTTTTTTCTGCCTTTAATAAGTAGTTTACGTTCTTCACTAGCCACATCATTGACAGATGCTACGGACGATTCTTTTGCTTTTATCGGAGATTCATCTGCACTGTCTTCAATAGGGTCTACGATTGTTTCATCACAGGTACTATCATCTGATGCGTTAAACTCCGGAAAATATTCTGCGCATTTACTATCTAGTACTTCTTGTGGCACTTTGGCGTAATCCTCTAACTCTTTCTTTTTGTTTACTAAAAACTGATACTCTTTTCTTAACTCATGAAAATCATCTAATTTCCTTTGTATTTCAGGATCCGATACAGGTGTAAAATTACCGACTTCATTCAATAATTGTTCTATGTTATCTTCATTGAAATCAACATCTGCATCTTCTATAAAACTTTTACACTCATTCTTACTAACTTCTATCTCTTCTATTAAGCCCTCTAATTCTTCTTGCGGATCCATCTCATCAGTAGAAATAGGTGAAATATTCAACTCAGTTTCAGCATGAGGACCCATAACAGGAGAAGCCACCGGCGATTGCACTGCAGCTGCGGTTGTCATGGTTGTTGCGACTGTTGCGTTTGTTGAAACAGTCGATACTTGTTTATCTTCTGGATAGCCTAGAATAGATGCAAGCGAAACCCTAGTTGTTGGCGCAACAAACTCTGGAACAGATCCATGGAGTATGTCATAAATTTGAGGTACAACTGTTTTATCCGTTTGCTTGACATCAATATCAAGCGTATTGACAAAGTGCTTTGCCAAATTTATATGATCGATATTCATATAATGCTTAGTTGCCAAAATATTTAGGCTTCTTTTTAAAAAACGTGAGAATTCAGTATTATTTGCTTTAGGATCTACCATTTCCTCTGCACTCTGCGGAACCTTATCGATACTAAGTTGATTAGTGACTGCTAAAGTCAAACTTGTTACACCTGCAAATTTAAAGCCTTTTTTACCGCGAGTTTCAATGCTTCTTGGTGTACTTGGTATATTATTATGATGCATGCTTTTATTTCCTCTAGATTATAATTTTAAGTTTTTATCTTGGTTGTTTTGCGCGTTACTTGCTGCAACAATAGGCAAATTAAATTTTTTAGATTCGCCCAATGGAAAAACTTTGAAACAAGGTGGGAAATCAATCGCGTGTCGTTTTCTCTCGTGTCTTGGTGGAAGATTAGTTGTACCGAACAAAGTTGATTTACTCTGTGCTATAGGGCAATGAGTGCGTGATAACATGCTGTTTTCTTTTTCATCTAGTAAA
>LSTE01000099.1 GCA_001644445.1 Gammaproteobacteria bacterium SCGC AG-212-F23 | reverse complement strand
CTCCCTAAGTTATTAACAGTTTCTGTGGGTAACTCTGTGATTAAGCCTGTTAAAACTACCTTGAAGAGTATTCACAAAAGGATTTTGTGAAAATGTCACAAAATGAACACGTGTAAATACGGTATATTTTTCAATGAGTTATGAATATGCACAGAAAAATGACGAATCGACAATAAATAATACGGACTAATATGTGGCATGTTTTGAATCTGTGCACAAGTTAGGAAAAAATGACGGATCTAGCCAACGTTTTCTACAATAAAAATGTCTTTGCCAAAAAATTTCCTCATATGCATCAGCATTCGTTTCGCTGGAGATTGCTCAGCAAACGGTATGCGTAAATCATTCGTCCAATGTCCCGTCTGTAAATTTATCAAAATCGGCATCATAATCTTGCTATCCTGCGGGTACAACGCCAATACCCAGTGTCCGTAAAAATCCGCATACTGTTTACTAGAAATAATAACTTGCCCCATTTGTTTTTTCACATAGATCCGTGTTGTGATAGGATCGATACGATAATAATCAATGCCTTGAAATAAAACAGCACGCATCTCTGGATGCACAGTATGAACTGCGACAGGAGAAAAATCCGTTTCTGTATAAAAATCTTGCTCTGTTTGTCTAAGTGTTACATTCTGCCAAATCTGATGATTCAACGTATGCCCATCACCTTTCAATGTTGGCATATGCAATAGCTGTATTATGGTAGGCTTCACATCCAATAGAGAAACCACATCAGGCACTTGTTTAATTTGATTCGGTTTAATCCCATAAGCACGGAAAGCAAAAACAATATGATACTGTGTTAACCCTAAAATATCATTGCCATGACCTGCTGATTGATTTACTGATTCGGAATCAACACTTTTTGCATAAAAACGCGGAATGATTTTTTTAGGATTATGCAAGCCGGGCACAAATAAATCTGCATCAGTTGCCCTATCCCCTGACAATTCCAACGCTTCGCCATGATCTGATAATAGCACAACGACACTGTGCTCCAATAAACGATAACGTGTCAGCATCGCAATAAAATCACCCAATTGCTGGTCTGCACGCAACACGGCAGCATGATAATTTTCGCGCGTGCTGTGCTTTTCTGCTGCCGTACCCCAGATATAAGGAAAGTGTGGCAAACAAAAATGTACAGCTAAAAACAAAGGTTTATTTCGCGGCTTTGACAACAAAGGTTTTAATAATTGCAAAAACATATCGGGATTATAAGTTGCTACCGCAGGACGATTACCATAACTGTATGGCAACAACCATTTGCCCACAATAGTATTCACCCACACATTTGAAAAAACAAAATCGTTAAACGATCCCAACAAGAAATCATTCACGCCCACAGGTGGTGAAATTACTTGATCAAAACCAAACGCTTGATCAATATTACTAAACCGAGTTTCATCCGTTGCAAAAATAGTTTGATAACCTTCTGCACGCAATAATTTGGGTAATACATCATGCAAATTTGTCTCTGCAGTATCTGCAAGATCAAAGCGTATGCCACTTTGCTTTGGATACTCGCCTGTTAAGATACTAGTCCAAGCTGGAAACGTGCGCGCTATAGGTGTTAATGCATCTGCGAACACTGTTGCATTTTTTAAAAAATCATCAATATGTTGAGTCTTCTCAGCATTGCCAAAAAAACTTAAGTAATCGGGTCGCAATGCATCTATGCCAATCAAAATAATATTGGGTTTTTCGACAGTAGCCGCATCATGTGTCACAATCGGTATGATTTTTTCTTTACTATGAAAAAATAGACAAGCACAAACAATTGTTGCTAACATTGACATGACTGTTTTTGGAAATAACTTCAACACTCCATGAAACGACAACAAAAAAACCACAGCCATCAACACTAATAGCGCCGATAACAAAATTTGACAGAGCAACGGCGAGAAAAATAATTCAGTAAAAAGCGCAAATTTTGAATTAGGATACAACCATTGATTAACCAATAAAAAAATTAAAATACCCACGCCCCACAAATAAAATCCTAACGTTTGCGTTTTAGGCCATGATAATGATAAAGCATTTGCTGTAAGTCGCGTCAAACTCCATACACAAATAACAAATAAGCCATGTAAGACTAGCTGCAACACAACAAAATAAAAAATCTCTGGATAAACTGCCCGGGGAATTTGCAAACGATGCGCGATTAACTGAAAATCACCTAGATAAAAATCACTTGCCAAAAAAACAATAGACATCTCAAACAGAAAAAATACCAGTGTTAATGCCAGCAGATAACCGATGAGCCCACTCTTTTTAACGAACATGTGTTATTCTCGGTTCGCATTGACCGCGTAAATCAAATATCCCATCGATATCATAAAATAAGATAACCAAAGATGCGGAATATGTACGCTAAAAAAATCACACAGCGTTCCCAGCAATATAGATGGCGTCAGGGTCATTACCGCTAACTTGAATACATTGGTATAACTAATAGAGATTTGCATTAATACTGCAAACACTTTGCCAAACACGGCATAAATAACCGCTTGTATCAAGCGATAAGCAAACGAAATGCCTAACAAGAAAGGCAATAATATCAGCCATGCAAAATTGACTGGCGCTTTCAGTATTGTTGGAAGTTCTGCCGATTTAATATGATAATTCCAGTCAGGCGATACTTTTTTGACTTGCACTTGACTATCGTGATCACGATAAATAATTTCTGATTTTGTGATTAGCAAATCTGTTTTTGCTTGATCTAGATTATGATATTTTCCGGATATATCGATAATAGCAATAACTTTTTTGCTTGATGGTTCATTAATCAAATAAGGCCTATGCTCGGTGGTTTCTATAGCGCCTTTTTCAATAATAATCTCTGCAGGTAGTTGGGAAAAAATATGCGTTGTTAATACTCGATAGAGTTCGCCAATATTTCTTTGGATAGGAACCGACGCCAATAACCAACAGCCGAATAAAAAAGTCAGTAGATATAAAACAACTTCTGCACCCCAATTTTTAGCAACATCGCGGTAGAAATCGCGGGAGTAGAATGACAAGTAAAATGCTTGGAAAAAATGGTATCTCTTCATAGTTTGTCCTTAAAGTTTTTTCTTTAAAATTTTAACTCTCCCCCACCGCATAAATTCCTGGTGCATTTCGCAAATACTCTTCGTAATCTAAACCAAAACCAAACAAATAACGATCTTCTGTTTCCAAACCAATAAAGTCTGGCTCAAACTCTACACCAGGTTCACGTTTACGGATTTTATTAACCATGACTGCGGTATACACTTTTTTGGCTTCATTTTGTTTACAATAATCAATAATAGAAGACAGAGTCAAACCGCCATCCATAACATCATCAATCACGAGCACTGTACGATCTTTCAAAGATTGTCTTGGTTCCACCAACCAATGTAAATCGCCGCCGCGTGTTGCCCCGCGATAACGAGTCGCGTGCAAATAATCCATTTCTAACGGAAAATTCAAGCGCGGCAATAAATAACCCGCTGGAATTAATGCGCCTAACATCACACACAATACCAACGGATTTTTATCATGTAATTTTTCAGTGATTTCTTTTGCCATTTTATCTAGGGCTTTTTCGATTGCTGGCAAATCGTGAAGACAATCTGCTGTTTTTAAAAGCTTGTTAACATCGGTACTCATAATTGTTCCTGTATTTTTAAAAAAAGATTATTTTTTTCACGCCACACTCGCGATTGCTTAAGCGCAGTATAGTTATGCGAAAATTTCCCTTGCAACGATTTAAATTTTTGATCGCCCACTTTCACACTGCCTTGATAACGATCTAAAATTTGCAACGCTGCTTTGCGATTATTACAAATCAACGCAAAATCGCATCCCGCGTCAATTGCAGCCGCCGCACGTTGATGATAATTATCATCAGAACCTGCACCTATCATATTCAAATCATCACTAAAAATTGTGCCTAAAAACCCTAATTGTTTACGCAAAACATCTTGCAACCAATAATGCGAAAATCCAACAGGTTTTTCTGCATCGACTTTGGGAAAAAGAATATGTGCTGGCATGATCGCATTAATACCTTCTTGAATCAACAGGGAAAAAGGTTTTAAATCTTCTTTTACAATATCAACAAAATCACGTTGGTCAATAGGTAGCCGTTCATGCGAATCATCTACCACATCGCCATGCCCTGGAAAATGTTTACCTGTTGCAGCCATACCGACTTCACGCATACCCGCAATAAATTTGCGCGCTAATTGAATGACAATATCGGCATTACGGTGAAATGATCTATCGGCTACAACTTTATTTTTTTGTTTATTTAAATCCAACACAGGCGCAAAACTTAAATCGATACCTAATGCTAATATTTCCGCCGCCATTAACCATCCACAAGTTTCCGCATGTTCTAATGCCATAGCAGGATTTTTTTCAAAAAGTGAACCAATCGCACCCATCGCCGGCAACACCGTCATTCCTTCGCGAAAACGTTGCACTCGACCACCCTCTTGATCCACTGCAATGAGCAAAGGTGCTTGACGTGATTCACGGATTTTTTTACAAAGAAATTCTATTTGTGTAGGTGATTCATAATTACGCGCAAATAAAATCACGCCGCCGACCAACGGATGTTGCAAGATTTCCTTGTCTTCCGGACTGACTTCTATCCCGGGTAAATCTAAAATCACTGGGCCTGGCATGGATCTTCCTCATTAACGTCGTCCCGCGGACAAGCCCCCGGGATTCAGAGAACAAATTATACATTACGTATAGAACGAGATATACTAGCCTGCGCTATTATATACACTGGATCCCGCGGACAAGCCGCGGGACGACGTAAATTAAGGTATACATCACTATGTCCGAAATCGCTGAACTCCATACGCTACGCGACTACTTACGCTGGGCAACCAGCCGCTTTAACGAAGCCGGCCTGCATTTTGGCCACGGCACAGACAATGCCTGGGACGATGCGGTGGCATTAATTTTACACACCTTGCATTTGCCGATAAATATTGATCGATCCGTCTTAGATGCGCGCCTCACTGCCAGTGAAGCTAAACAACTTCAACAAATGATACAAAAACGTTTGCATGACCGCATTCCAGTCCCTTATCTCACCCATGAAGCTTGGTTTGCAGGCTTACCTTTTTACGTTGATGAAAGAGTATTAATTCCTCGCTCATCCTTGATTGAATTAATTGAAAAACATTTTGAACCTTGGGTAGATCCCGAGAAAATTTTTAATATTTTAGATTTATGTACGGGCTCAGGCTGTATTGCTGTTGCATGTGCTAAAGCATTTCCGGATGCTAGTGTAGATGCCAGTGATATTTCAGAAGAAGCATTGGCTGTCGCTAAAATTAATCTACTGCGTCACCATATAGAAGATCAAGTTCATCTATTGCACTCTGATTTATTTTCAACACTTCCTAAAAAAGAATACGATATCATTATTAGCAATCCACCCTATGTAGACACAGAAGACATGGCTGCTTTACCTAAAGAATATTTACACGAGCCTGCAATTGCACTCGCTGCCGGCAAAAAAGGTTTAGATTGTGTTATTACTATTTTGCAACAAGCTTCCCAATACTTAAGCCCTCAAGGTATTTTAGTGGTAGAGGTAGGTAATAGTGAAATCGCGTTGACGGAACGTTTTCCGGAAATACCGTTTACGTGGCTGGACTTTGAACGTAGTGATGGCGGGGTGTTTTTGTTGACGGCAAAAGAGTTACGAAGTTGCAAAGTGTTTTAATACACACTTTTTAACGTGTGCTACGCAGGAGATCCCCGCTAAAAGCATGCGGGGATGACGAGGCGCCCCTCGCGGGGGCGAAG
>LSTE01000098.1 GCA_001644445.1 Gammaproteobacteria bacterium SCGC AG-212-F23 | reverse complement strand
CTTACAAGGAACTTATTTTGCATTCTAAAAAACTTATGAAAAACCATAAACCTGCTGCATCAACAATTCTAGTAACTACGCGTAAAATACGCAAAAAAACCACAAAACACCCTATCAGCTCAAAAGCACTTACTGCCGCTAAAGAAAAAGGTCGCCCATAATCGAGGACTATGCAAATGCATTCTGCTTCACCCAAACACATCCTAGTCGGCATGTCCGGCGGCGTAGATTCATCTGTCACGGCGCTACTATTGAAACAAGCCGGCCACCATGTACAAGGTGTTTTCATGAAAAATTGGGAAGAAGATGACACCGATACATTTTGCCCCGCAAGCATGGATATGGCAGATGCACAAGCAGTCTGTGATCAGATAGGCATAGAATTACAACGCGTTAATTTTGCTGCAGAATATTGGGAAAAAGTCTTTAGCTATTTTCTCGCCGAATATCGCGCTGGCCGCACACCGAATCCGGATATTCTTTGCAACAGAGAAATTAAATTCAAAGCTTTTTTAGATTACGCCAAAACCCGCGGCGCTGACTTTATTGCCACAGGCCATTATGCGCGTATTCACAATAATCAATTACTCAAAGGCTTGGATACCAACAAAGACCAAAGTTATTTTTTATATGCTTTAAATGAAGCACAATTATCACAAAGTCTCTTCCCTATCGGTGATTTAACTAAAGATACAGTACGTAAAATTGCAACTGATGCCGGTTTTAAAAATCACGCAAAAAAAGATAGCACAGGAATTTGCTTTATCGGCGAACGCAAATTCAAAAAATTTTTAAACGATTATTTACCCGCCCAACCCGGCAACATAGAAACACCCGAAGGTAAAGTGTTAGGCCAACACGATGGCTTAATGTTTTACACAATAGGCCAACGCCAAGGTTTAAAAATTGGCGGCCAAAAAAACCAGCCCGAAGCACCTTGGTATGTCGTTGCAAAAAATTTAACAGAAAATAAATTAATCATCGCCCAAGGTGAACACCCGCTGCTTTATACTACAACACTTTTTACTGATTCTATTCATTGGATTAATTCACCACCGGAAGCATTTCCCTTGAAATTATCCGCAAAAATCCGCTACCGTCAAAAAGACCAAGCGTGTATGATTGAGCAAATGGATAGTTCACGCTACCGGGTCATATTTGACGAACCCCAACGCGCTGTAACGCCTGGACAGTCGGTGGTGTTTTACCAGAATGATGTCTGTTTAGGCGGTGGAATTATAGTCTGAGAGGATTTTAGATAAACAAGGAATTTTATGAGCCCATCACCACTCACCGCCGTCTCCCCGCTAGAAGGCCGTTATTACGAAAAAATCAACTCACTACGCCCTATTTTCAGCGAATATGGCTTAATACGCTTTCGCCTCATCGTAGAAATCCGCTGGCTGCAAACATTGGCAGAAAACGATGCTTTCCCTGAGATACCTGCATTCAGCGCCCATGCCAATAAATTATTAAATAATATTATCGATAATTTTTCAGAAGAAGAAGCACAACGCATCAAACACATAGAAAGCGGCATCAATCACGATGTCAAAGCGATAGAATATTATATCAAAGAACGAATCGCCAATAACCAAGAGTTATCTGCCGTCAGTGAATTCATCCATTTCGCCTGCACATCCGAAGATATTAATAATTTATCCTATGGCTTAATGCTCTCCGCCGCACGCAAGCAATGTATTTTGCCTGCGCTCGATGAGTTATTAACTTTGTTAAAACAAAATGCACATCAGTGGGCGGACATCCCTATGCTTTCTCACACCCATGGTCAACCCGCGACACCCACAACCGTAGGCAAAGAAATAGCAAACACCGTCGCACGTTTACAAAGACAAGTCGAACAACTGATCAGCGTTCCTATTTTAGGAAAAATGAATGGCGCCACCGGTAATTACAATGCGCACACCATCGCTTATCCCACTACCGACTGGCAACAACTCAGCAAAAATTTTATTAACGAATTAGGATTACAGTGGAACCCTTATACTACGCAAATTGAACCGCATGATTACATGGCAGAATTTTTTGCTTGCTTAATGCGTATCAATACTATTTTGATTGATTTTACTCGTGATATTTGGGGATATATTTCCATTAATTATTTTCATTTAAAAAAATTCAATCATGAAGTCGGTTCATCCACCATGCCGCACAAAGTCAATCCTATTGATTTTGAAAACGCAGAAGGCAATCTTGGCATCGCTAATGCGCTACTAGATCACATGGCACAAAAATTATTAATCTCGCGCTGGCAACGCGATCTCTCCGACTCTACTGTGTTACGCAATATTGGTGTAGCACTCGCACACAGTGATCTTGCTTATCAAGCTATACTGAAAGGATTAACAAAAGTGGAACCTAACCAAGAAGTATTACTCCACGATTTAGACCAACATTGGGAAATTTTGGCAGAGCCTGTGCAAACGATTTTACGCCGCTACAAAGTAGAATCCGCTTACGAACAATTAAAAACTTTTACTCGCGGCCAAAAAGTCACACGCGCTTCCCTGCACGAATTCATTGCGAAACTAAAATTACCTCAAGAGGCAAAAGAAATGCTTTACCAACTAACCCCTGCAAATTATTTAGGGTATGCTAGCAATTTGGCAAAGAGAGTCTAATACCTATGTCACTCTACCGAAAATTGATAGATAGATTTAATGAATGGTTAACACGCGAACCACCGCCTAGCGAAATACCGCCGTACGATTATAATCGTTTAAAATATGAAATTCGCCCGGGCGATGTATTACTAATTGAAGGGCAAAGCCGAGTCAGCGAAGTCATTCGCTTCATGACACAGAGTTCATGGACACATGCTGCTATGTATATAGGCCGCTTACATGAAATCGAAGATAATCATTTGCGTAAAATCGTCGCCACGCACTTAAAAAAACGCGAAAACGCACGACTAGTCATCGAAGGTGTGCTCGGACAAGGTATTGTCGTCACACCGCTAGCCAACTATCGACATCATCACATCCGTATTTGTAGACCTATCGGTATTGCACCGCCCGATATTGAACAAGTAGTTGCACATGCGATTCGCGCATTGGGCAAACCTTATAATGTTCGACAATTTTTTGATTTGGCGCGATTTTTATTGCCATGGTCAATCCTGCCACGTCGTTGGGGTTCTGTGCTTTTCAAAACAACGGGCGGCGAACCGGAAAGTGGAATCTGCTCCTCTATGATCGCTGAAGCATTTTTGTCCGTACAATTTCCTGTGCTACCTTTTGTCAAAAGAGATTTAGAAGATAACGTGGAATTAGTACATCGTAATCCACACTTGTATTCACCTAAAGATTTTGATTATTCGCCTTATTTTGAAATTATTAAATATCCTTTATTTGATCCTGCATTAATTACACCTTATTATCGTCGCCTACCCTGGGCAAAAGAAGGCGTGTTACATCATGATCACGGTGTTATTACTACACCTGAAACTGCACCCACTAAGAAAAAGAAAAAATTCATCGAAAAATTATTATGGGGTAGTGATAACGATAATAACAAACCTGATAACGAACCACCGAGTACTGATTAACTATGTCAAATCCCCAACCGCTATTTGATACATTAGAAAATTTTTCAGAAACAAATCACGCCACTAAAAATTATATTCAATCATTAACCGTTCCATTAGCTGAAAAAGAATTTAATCTCTGTTCTGAATTTTTAAAAAGCTATGCCAACTCCGCCGATACTTTCACCGCGTATCGTCGTGAGGTCGAACGCCTACTACATTGGTCATGGTTAATTGCAAAAAAACCACTTAAAGAATTAAATCGTAATGATATTCGTGATTATTTACACTTCGTCAACGAACCACCTAAACCCTGGATTACCACAAAAACAGTCAGCCGCTTCATCGCTTAGAGGGATTAAAAACAGCGACAGCAACATTAATTTTTTATGAGGCGCCGCATAGAATTTTGGAATTATTGCAAGCGATGCAAACGGTTTTTGGGGCAGACAGAGTTGTGGTGATTGCGCGTGAGTTGACGAAATTATTTGAAACCATTCATTCGGGTGTTCTGAGTGATGTTATTTCCTGGATGGAACAAGATGCCAATCAACAACGTGGGGAAATCGTTGTATTAGTTTCAGGTGCAAAAGAATCACTGACAGAGAATAAGGAAGGTGAAAAAATATTAAAAATTCTGTTAGCAGAATTGCCGCTAAAACAAGCAGTGGATTTAGCAGCAAAAATCACAGGCGCGAGAAAAAATGAATTATATGAGTTGGCGTTGTCTTTACGTTAAAACAATTCACCCCATTTATAACGACCAGAGGAAGCAATTTTTTTATAATCACGTTTAAACTGATTTGTTTCAACTATCTTCCGCATTGTCCCAGTCTTCTTTTAATTTTTCTAGGGAGGTTTTTTTGGTGCTCCGTTTATTAGCGGCATCTAACATTGCTGTCCGCGTGGTAGTATTGGGGGTGTTAATTGAATTGGCAATTATGTTATGATTACCCTGAGCTGGCCGAGGCAGTCGCTGTATCTTTGATGCAGAGGAAAGTCCGGGCTCCGAGGGTAAGATGCCAGGTAATGCCTGGGAGGCGTGAGCCTACGGAAAGTGCCACAGAAAATAAACTACCTAGTGTGCAAACATTAGGAAAAGGTGAAAAGGTGCGGTAAGAGCGCACCGCATTTCTGGTAACAGAAATGGCAAGGTAAACCCCATCCGGAGCAAGGCCAAATAGGAGCTTATGCGTTTACTCGCAATAGTGTGACCCGCACTGAGCTCGGGTAGGTCGCTTGAGGTATTCGGTGACGGATATCCCAGATTAATGACTGTTCACGACAGAACCCGGCTTATTGGCTGGCTCATTTTTTTACGTGCGCGTGTCTGCGTGCGGGTCCGTGTCATCCTGAGCCGCGTTTTTTGCGGCGAAGGATCTCCTGCTTACAGGGAGATCCCTCGCTACGCTCGGGATGACACATGCTCGCACGCGGATACGAAAATTTATGCGGGTTTTAGTGTTTTCTTCTGCGCCGACTGATGCCGCGCTACTCTATCAATATCAATATATTTATCCATCGTTGCAGGATTTTCATGGCCTACGTCATCGCGTATGTGTTCACGAGGACGAAATTCTACTTCATTGGAAATCGCTGTGTGGCGTAGCCAGTGTACTGTTGCAGTTGCTAAATCTTCAGCTTCATCTTTTTTTCCCTGTTGCATTAATTCGGCAATCGCGTGATCAAAAACTTTTTGTACTAAATTGCGGATTTGTCTTGTGCCTAAGCCTTTTTTACCTTTTAATTTTGGAAATAAAGGAGTTTGTTCTTCGCGTGAGGGCAGGGGTGGTAAATCCAAAGTTTCGCGATAATATTTTAAAGCTTCTAATAATTCATCAGGCACTGCAATATCACGCACTTTGTTACCTTTGCCTATCGTTGTGAACCACCACAAGCCACTTTTATCCGGTGAAAAACTTCCCATGGTCGCCAGACGATCTCTGTTATAAGCCAACTCAGAAATACGCACGCCTAATAAATAAAACGCAGTCATTAAAAAAAGTGTACGTTCGTGTTGAGGATTTTGTTCGGCCATTTTCTCTGCGGTGTTAATGACCGTGGTCCATTGTAGTTTGCTAAGTTTGCGTGTGACTTTGCGCGTTTGTTGTCGTTGGATGATGCCTTTTTTTTGGCGGATTAAACTAACAGGATTAACATCGGTATGTTCTTCTTGTTGCAAAAAAGTAAATAGAGAACTGAGTGTCGCAAAAATCGCTTCAATAGATTTATTACTGAGTTGGTAATCGGATTTTTTGGCAGTTTTACCATGTTGTCGTGCAATTTTGCTAACGCGAACGA
>LSTE01000097.1 GCA_001644445.1 Gammaproteobacteria bacterium SCGC AG-212-F23 | reverse complement strand
AAAAATGCGGTATTATTTCTTGTCTTGACTGGTCTGAAATGATACACCCTCGTTTCTAGTAATCAATTAATAGCACGAGGAAACTTTCTCATGAAAAAAACTCAAATAATTCTTACTGTTGCAGCAATGTTAATGAGTGGCATTTGTTCAGCTGTGTCATTAGATCTTGTTGTGAAATATCCGCCTGTGGTTATTCCACACGGTGACCATGTTGTGTTTGATTTAACCAAAGGTTCGCCTGCAGGTATGCAAACAGGCACATCTTATCTCATGACATGCCAAACATCAGCGGCTTCTGATACTGCTATGACTTTAGAAACTTATATGTCATCGGGCGCTACTTATTTTGCTTCTTGGTACGGTGTGACAGTTCCACCTAAACCAGAATATCGTACGACTGGAAATGTGCAGTTTTCATTACCCGCTAATGCGACGTTTACTGTAGATAATATGCATTTTAGTAATTCAGGCGCTGCTGCATATCCTATTTCCGGGGGTATCTTTGTTGTGCATAATCTAGATAACCAAACTGACGTAACCATGACTTGCTCAGCGGTACCAGTGTTGTCTAGCATAGCGAAGTAGTGCTGACCCCATAACTCATGCCAGTTTTTGCTGGCATGAATTTATTCGCTTTGTTTTCTCAGTAAGTAAACACCTTGTGCTAATAACATTTTCATTAGTGATTGGTAAGGAACATCTTCTTTGTTAGCTAATATTCGGATTTCAGTCAATAGGCTTTCAGGTAGCCGAAGAGAGATTGTTTTGGTTGAAGGTTTTAAGTTGGGTAGGTGAGCTAATTTTGCCTGTGACCAATCAATGTAATCGGTAGAATCATGTTCCTGCCAAAACTGAGATTCTTCAGTTTTTGATTTAAAGCGGGGGATCTTTTTATATTTTCTCATAAAGGTCTCTCTCTTTTCGGCTCATGGTTCTGGCAGAAATCACTCTGATAAGGTGATTTCTTATTGTAAAAGCTATAAATAAATTTCTACCATCATCTGTATTTCCCAAGGCAAACCATCGATTTTCAGAAGATGAATGTTTTTTATCATCAAATAACAGCAATGGTTCATTGAAAAAAATCTGCTCACATTCTAATTGTGAAACGTCGTGTTTTATCCAGTTTTTTTCGTGGTTACCCTCGTCCCATTCAAAACCAGTGCATTTATCTAGTGTTATTATTTCATCCATACCATGTGTTTCAAAAATGAAGCGGTTAATCTATATCTTATATTGTATATGATGAACATATACAAATCAAGAGATATATGTGAAAAAATATATTTTTCAGCTATTATACCTACTCTTTGCTCAAACGGAATGATGTCATGAACCTGAATTTTCTAGATTTTGAACAACCGATTGCGGAGCTCGAGGCTAAGATTGAAGGCTTGCAAAGTGTGAGTGCAGATACGGATTTGAATATCCAAGATGAAATTAATCGGCTACGGAACAAAAGCCAACAATTGACCAAAGATGTGTTTGCCCGGCTGACGCCTTGGCAAATGACGCAATTGGCACGCCATCCGCAGCGGCCGCATACGATTGATTATATTCCTTTGTTATTTCCCTAATTTTTCCTAAATAGGTTTGCACTGCCATTTTGGCACCCTTTTCATTTTTTTTATCATAGTGTGCTTTTAAAGAAATTGGATTAACACGATTGTAAAATTCAGAACTCTCAACAAAAGCAGTCAAATCACGCGGGGTAATAACACCTTTGCATTCCAATCCTTGAGCTGTTATCGCAGCTTTAGCTTGATCAACTTGTTTATAATCATCAGCACTGCCATAACGTTCATCTAAAATGTAAACATCTTTAACTTCACGGTTTCTTAATTGAGTAGCTATTTCCATGAAATTCATCTTAGCATCCAAGGCTCCACCGGCTTGCATTGGAAAAGTCAATGGATCAATATTCACAAACGCCGCTACTTTAAATGATTTACCTGACTGTGCCATGGCTTAAAATCCTCAATATATTTAATAGTGAACGGATTATAAACTGTAATACCTTAAGGGACGCTTAAGAAGACTTAAAAATTACGAATTCCACCCCACTCTCATGCCCCGCCACAGCATATTTACGCGCAATCCACCTCCCTGGCACCGCAGCCAATTCCCCATCTACAAAAATCAATGGCACTCTGTCCCGCAACCAAGGCAATATCCCCCATTCTTGGAAATATTTTTTCAACGCATGATGACCACCAACTTCGCCTCCTTGACGAAAGCAGACAGTTACATTTTTCACCAACGTTGGATTTAAACCGCTCCCCTGCACAGGCCTCGCTGCTAATATCCCAACCCCTTGAATAGACAAAGGATTATTTAAATCCCACACCAATACTTGCCCCGCATCATGATCAGTTAAAGGCAGCATTGCAAAAAGATCATCCCGATAACGCCGCAACTCAACACCTGGCCAAGCAACCATAGGTTGTTTGTCTGCACCTGCGTGCAACATGTCTTGCAATATATGTTTCATCTTCACAGTTGCAGGCAATGAAAAACCTTGCTGACCTAGCCACGCACGTATTAAATATTTTTGTTGAGCCAATCCTTGCTGTAATAATTTTTTAACCGATAAGGTATTCGGCTGTGAACCTTGTATGCTTGCCAATTCTTTTTCAACTATCACACCCAACATCGCTTGTGCTTCTGCGCAATGCAAAGCACTGCGTGAAAAAACTTCTGCGACATTAGGCCAACGTTTTTTTAACAAAGGAAAAATTTCTTGCCGCAAAAAATTGCGTGTGAAATTTTGCGAAGCATTGGAATCATCTTCGATCCAAGAGAGCTTATTTTGTTCCGCATAATTTTTTAATTCATCACGTGTATAATTTAACAATGGTCTTGCTAAAAATCCTTTAGCAAAAAGTTTGATCGTTGGCATCGCCGCAAGCCCCTTAAGTCCGGCACCGCGCAACAATTGCAATAACATTGTTTCTGCTTGATCGTCTTGGTGATGTGCTGTGACGATAATATCATCGTCTTTGATGAATTCGGAAAAAACAGCATAACGCGCTTCTCTCGCTGCGTTTTCTAAACTTTCACCTTTGTTTAATTGAATTGAAATTTTTTTGGTGATAAAATTAATGTTTAATTCACGACAACGTTGTTCGCATTGCAAAACCCACTGATCTGCTTGTGAGTTCAATCCATGATTCACATGAATTACTCGCAATGATAGAGGTAACACTGAACGCACTTCTGCAAACAAATGCAATAATACTTGCGAATCTAAGCCGCCGCTGAAGGCAATCCAATAATTCTTCTCAATGCCGTGATCTAAACAGAATTGATGAATAGTTTCAAACAAAGAATATTTTAAATTCATGGCGGTTAAGGTCTCTATTTGAAAAACAGTATTCTTGCGTAAATAGATTTATTTCTTAAGCAGGAGATCCCCGCTAAAAGCATGCGGGGATGACGGAGCTGACCTGGCAGGGGCCAAGAGATAGCACACTCATACTTCGCAAGGCGCAGATAAAAAATATTGTTTTTATCTACGCCCCTGCGAGGCACTCACTCGTCATCCCCGCATGAAAATCCATCTATATTAGATGGAGATCCCCGCTTAAAACATGCGGGGAGGGATCTCCTGCTTAGCACATCACAGACGATGACGCTTTTTTAAAGCCCATATCCCATAATCCGCTGATACCTAGCCTCCAGCAATTTCTCCAACGGATACTTCTTCACCTCCGCCAAATGCTGCGATAAAGCTTTACGCAAGGTTTCAACCGTCGCCGCATAATCTCTATGCGCACCACCTAGAGGCTCCGGCAATACCGCATCCACTAAACCCAATTCAAAAATTTTGTTCGCAGAAACACCCATGGCTTCTGCGGCGATTGCCGCTTTACTCGCACTCTTCCAAAGAATAGACGCACATCCTTCCGGTGAAATCACAGAATAAATCGAATATTGCAACATCAACACTCTATCGCCTACACCTATCGCCAAAGCACCACCCGAACCGCCTTCACCAATCACTGTACAAATAATCGGTGTCTTTAATCGTGCTAACACTAATAAATTCCGCGCAATCGCTTCACTTTGATTACGCTCTTCAGCACCAATCCCTGGATAAGCACCCGGTGTATCGATAAAAGTAAAAATAGGTAATTTGAATTTTTCCGCCATGCGCATTAAACGTAACGCTTTACGATAATCTTCTGGATTGGGCATACCAAAATTACGTTCAATTTTTTCCTGTGTTTTGCGGCCTTTTTCATGACCTAAAACCATGACCGGCTGCCCTTCAAAACGCGCGATTCCTGCAATAATCGTGGGACCATTCGACAATGCTCTATCGCCTTGCAATTCATCAAATTCGGTAAATAACAAAGGAATATAATCAATCGTATGCGGCCGCTGCGGATGGCGTGCCAATTGCGTCATTTGCCAAGGCGTCAGCCGGGCAAACACATCTTTGGTCAATTGTTGGCTTTTGTTCCGTAGCCGATTAATTTCATCTTGGATATTCAAATCCGTATCTGCACTCACACTTTGCAAGCCTTCAATCTTAGCCTCGAGCTCCGCAATCGGTTGTTCAAAATCTAGAAAATTCAGGTTCATGACATCATTCCGTTTGAGCAAAGAGTAGGTATAATAGCTGAAAAATATATTTTTTCACATATATCTCTTGATTTGTATATGTTCATCATATACAATATAAGATATAGATTAACCGCTTCATTTTTGAAACACATGGTATGGATGAAATAATAACACTAGATAAATGCACTGGTTTTGAATGGGACGAGGGTAACCACGAAAAAAACTGGATAAAACACGACGTTTCACAATTAGAATGTGAGCAGATTTTTTTCAATGAACCATTGCTGTTATTTGATGATAAAAAACATTCATCTTCTGAAAATCGATGGTTTGCCTTGGGAAATACAGATGATGGTAGAAATTTATTTATAGCTTTTACAATAAGAAATCACCTTATCAGAGTGATTTCTGCCAGAACCATGAGCCGAAAAGAGAGAGACCTTTATGAGAAAATATAAAAAGATCCCCCGCTTTAAATCAAAAACTGAAGAATCTCAGTTTTGGCAGGAACATGATTCTACCGATTACATTGATTGGTCACAGGCAAAATTAGCTCACCTACCCAACTTAAAACCTTCAACCAAAACAATCTCTCTTCGGCTACCTGAAAGCCTATTGACTGAAATCCGAATATTAGCTAACAAAGAAGATGTTCCTTACCAATCACTAATGAAAATGTTATTAGCACAAGGTGTTTACTTACTGAGAAAACAAAGCGAATAAATTCATGCCAGCAAAAACTGGCATGAGTTATGGGGTCAGCACTACTTCGCTATGCTAGACAACACTGGTACCGCTGAGCAAGTCATGGTTACGTCAGTTTGGTTATCTAGATTATGCACAACAAAGATACCCCCGGAAATAGGATATGCAGCAGCGCCTGAATTACTAAAATGCATATTATCTACAGTAAACGTCGCATTAGCGGGTAATGAAAACTGCACATTTCCAGTCGTACGATATTCTGGTTTAGGTGGAACTGTCACACCGTACCAAGAAGCAAAATAAGTAGCGCCCGATGACATATAAGTTTCTAAAGTCATAGCAGTATCAGAAGCCGCTGATGTTTGGCATGTCATGAGATAAGATGTGCCTGTTTGCATACCTGCAGGCGAACCTTTGGTTAAATCAAACACAACATGGTCACCGTGTGGAATAACCACAGGCGGATATTTCACAACAAGATCTAATGACACAGCTGAACAAATGCCACTCATTAACATTGCTGCAACAGTAAGAATTATTTGAGTTTTTTTCATGAGAAAGTTTCCTCGTGCTATTAATTGATTACTAGAAACGAGGGTGTATCATTTCAGACCAGTCAAGACAAGAAATAATACCGCATTTTT
>LSTE01000096.1 GCA_001644445.1 Gammaproteobacteria bacterium SCGC AG-212-F23 | reverse complement strand
CCACCGCCATAACCTTCTTCACCCATATCATCTGTTGAAAATCCAGAAAACTCTTGCTGCCATCCTGGTGGTGGGCGGAACTCTTGTCCCATTTTCCAGTTTGCACCTAGTTGATTGTAAGCTTCGCGTTTTTTGGGGTCTTTTAAGACTTCGTAGGCTTCTTGCACTTCTTTGAAACGTTCTTCGGCATTGGCTTCTTTGCTGACATCGGGATGATACTTACGAGCGAGCTTGCGGTAGGAGCGCTTGATGTCTTCGTCTTTGGCGTCGCGGGGGACGTCTAGAATTTTGTAATAGTCTTTGTATTCCACATGGGTTCCTATACTTCATAGCGTGTCATCCTGAACCGCGCTTTTTGCGGTGAAGGATCTCCTGCTTAAGCAGGAGATCCCTCGCTACGCTCGGGATGACACAAAATCATTCTGGCAACCTAACGGTCAACACATCACACTTCGCGCCATGCAAAATCGCATTCGCAGTAGAACCTAACAACAACGATAATCCATGTCGTCCGTGACTACCGCAAATAATTAAATCTGCACGCACGGATTCTGCAATGGTTAAAATTTTTGATTTAGTGGGACCCACTTCAACAAATTGTTGACTGCCTGAGACAGAAAGTTTTTCACCCAATCTTGCAATCGCAGCACGCGCCTCTTCAATCAATTGTCCTTCAATGTCTTCAACACCCAAATAAGCGTAACTATAACCAGGCAGCGGCTCAACCACATGCACTAAACTTAATTTAGCAGAAGTGAAATCCCGCATTCCTTTGACTTTAGTAATGATGTAATCGGTTTCATCGGTTAAGTCTGTTGCAAATAAAATATGTTTATACATGGCGGCAGTCCTTTTATGTTATGCTGTGACAGATGATTTTGAAAAAATTAATTTTCCTTTTTCTAATGTTACATGTATTACATCGCCGGCGCCAAACTTACCTGATAAAATTTCTTGTGCCAACGGATTTTCAATGTGTTGTTGTATCGCACGTTTTAAAGGACGTGCGCCATAAACAGGATCATAACCTGTTGCCGCCAAATAATCCAATGCTTCCTCACTCAAGGTTAATCCAATATCGCGTTCCGCAAGACGTGCACGCAAACGGTTGATTTGGATAGCCGCAATCGCATGGATTTGTTTTTGATCTAGCGGATGGAAAACAACAGTTTCATCAATACGATTGATAAATTCTGGACGGAAATGTTTGGCAACAACGCCTAACACAGCTTTACGCATGGCAAAATAATCGCCCTCTTTAGCAATCTCTTGAATCAAATCCGATCCTAAATTCGACGTCATGACTATCACTGTATTTTTAAAATCAACAGTACGACCATGACTATCTGTTAAACGCCCATCATCCATCACTTGCAATAAAATATTAAACACATCAGGATGTGCTTTTTCTACTTCATCAAATAAAATAACTGAATAAGGTTTGCGACGCACTAACTCTGTCAAATAACCACCCTCTTCATAACCTACGTAACCGGGAGGTGCACCAACTAAGCGTGCGACTGCATGTTTTTCCATAAATTCCGACATATCAATACGAATCATGGCATCTTCTGTATCAAATAAAAATTCTGCTAATGATTTACATAATTCTGTTTTACCAACACCGGTAGGCCCTAAAAATAAAAATGAACCAATCGGACGATTAGGATCTGACAATCCTGCGCGTGAACGTCGAATTGCATTACACACTGCGGTGACAGCTTGGCTTTGGCCGATCAACCGTTTGTGTAAAACATCTTCCATTTTTAATAATTTTTCGCGTTCGGTTTCTAGCATTTTGGAAACAGGAATATGCGTCCACTTTGAAACAACTTCGGCAATTTCTTCTTCGGTGACTTTGCTGCGGACTAATTGTTTCTCTTGTTTTTCGGCAGAAAGTGCTTCTGCTAATTTTTTCTCAAGTTCTGGAATGCGGCCATATTGTAATTCTGCCATACGTGTTAAATTACTCGCACGACGTGCAGTATCAAATTCTTGGCGGGCTTTTTCTAATTCGGCTTTGATATGTTGTGCGCCTTGCAGGGCTGCTTTTTCTGATTTCCAAATGGTTGTTAATTTTTCTAATTCGCTTTCTAATTTTGTTAAATCTTTTTCGAGTTTTTCTAGGCGTTTTTTGGAAGCTTCGTCTTTTTCTTTGCGCAAGGCTTCACGCTCGATTTTTAATTGGATAATGCGACGATCCAATGTATCTAATTGTTCCGGTTTAGAATCAATTTCCATGCGGATATTACTGGCTGCCTCATCAATTAAATCAATGGCTTTATCCGGTAATTGTCTGTCGGAAATATAACGGTGTGATAATGTCGCTGCTGCAACAATAGCAGAATCAGTAATTTCAACACCGTGATGTAACTCATAACGTTCTTTTAAACCGCGCAAAATAGCAATCGTGTCAGGTACAGAAGGTTCATCCACCAAAATACGTTGAAAACGTCTTTCGAGTGCAGCATCTTTCTCGATATGTTGTCTGTATTCATCTAATGTAGTAGCGCCTACGCAATGCAATTCGCCGCGAGCGAGAGCTGGCTTTAACATATTGCCTGCATCCATAGCACCTTCGGCTTTACCTGCACCTACCATCGTGTGTATTTCATCAATAAATAAAATAATTTGACCTTCTTGCTTTGCCAAATCATTTAATACTGCTTTTAAACGTTCCTCAAATTCACCGCGGTATTTTGCACCTGCAATTAACGCACCTAAATCCAATGCTAATAAACGTTTATCGCGCAATCCTTCTGGCACTTCACCATTGACAATGCGTTGTGCTAAACCTTCGACGATAGCGGTTTTACCTACACCGGGTTCACCAATTAATACAGGATTATTTTTAGTGCGGCGTAATAATACTTGAATCGTGCGACGAATTTCACTGTCGCGACCAATGACGGGATCGAGTTTGCCTTTTTCGGCACGTGCAGTTAAATCTATCGTATATTTTTCAAGAGCGCGGCGTTGATCTTCAGCGTTTGCATCTTTCACAGTTTCTCCTCCACGTTCTTCGTCTATGGCTTTTTCAATGGCTGCTTTGTTAACGCCCGCTTTACGCAACAATTCTCCAGCAGCACCGCTGTCTTCAGCAACCGCTAATAAAAATAATTCACTGGAAATGTATTGGTCTTTTCTTTTTTGCGCTAATTTATCCGTTAAATTCAGTAATCGATTTAAATCATTGGAAACATGCACTTCACCTGGCACACCTTCTACTTGAGGTAAGCGTTGAATGGCTGCATCGAGTTCTGCTTGTAACTTAGGAATATTGGCGCCTGCTTTAGCGAGAATGGGGCGCACACTAGAACCTTCCTGGCCTAGCATCGCTTTTAAAACATGCGCTGGCTCCATAAACGCATGATCTTTGCCTACAGCTAGCGATTGTGCCTCAGCCAAGGCAGATTGGAATTTGCCGGTCAATTTATCCATGCGCATAGCGAACCCCTTATACTGTTATTCTACCAAAATAGGGGCGATCTCGGAAAGTTCAAGCGTATCTTTAACACTTAATCTCAGGTAAGATATCGGCTTTTATTTGGGAAATGGGTGAATTTGTGTCAGAACAATTGCGTAACATAGCTATTATTGCTCACGTAGACCATGGGAAAACCACCTTGGTGGATAAACTTTTACAACAAACAGAAAGTTTGTCTAAAAAGTCATCTACTACAGAACGTATCATGGATAGCAACGATTTAGAACGCGAACGTGGGATTACCATTCTTGCAAAGAATACCGCCATACGTTGGCGCGATTATCGTATTAATATCGTAGATACGCCTGGGCACGCTGATTTTGGCGGCGAGGTTGAACGTATTTTATCGATGGTGGACTCTGTATTACTGCTAGTCGATGCTGTCGACGGACCTATGCCGCAAACCCGTTTCGTTACACAGAAAGCGTTTGCTAGCGGCTTAAATCCTATTGTGGTCGTGAATAAAATTGATAGACCGGGTGCTAGACCACATTGGGTGATTGATCAAGTTTTCGATCTGTTTGATAAATTGGGTGCGACGGATAAGCAATTAGATTTTCCTATTGTTTATACTTCTGCACTACTCGGTTATGCCACATTAGATCCCGAACAAAAAACGGATGACATGACGATTTTATTTGAAACCATTGTCAATCGTGTACCACCGCCGCCTGTCGATTTAGATGGGCCTTTCCAAATGCAAATTTCTACGCTGGATTATTCGAGTTATGTAGGCATGATTGGTATTGGTCGCATCCGACGTGGTCAGGTGAAAACCAATATGCCGGTCACTGTGATCAATCGTGAAGGGAAAACTCGATCAGGAAAAATTTTACAAGTATTAGAATATTTAGGCCTTGATCGCAAAGAAGTCCCTACCGCTCAAGCAGGTAATATTGTTGCGATCACTGGCATCGAAGAATTAAAAATTTCTGACACTTTGTGTGATCCCTCTTGTATTGAAGCACTACCAGCGCTGACTGTGGATGAACCAACGATTAGTATGACGTTCCAAGTTAATACTTCTCCGTTTGCAGGACGCGAAGGAAAATTTGTGACTAGCCGCAAGATTCGTGATCGTCTTTATCAAGAATTGCTGCACAATGTTGCATTGCGTGTGGAAGACACGGAAGATCCAGATAAATTTAAAGTCTCTGGCCGTGGTGAATTGCATCTTTCTATTTTAATTGAAAACATGCGACGTGAAGGTTATGAGTTAGCCGTCTCTCGTCCTGAAGTGATTACTAAAATGATTGATGGTGAACTGATGGAACCTTACGAATCACTCACAATTGATA
The DNA here is from genome assembly GCA_001644445.1 of Gammaproteobacteria bacterium SCGC AG-212-F23. GTDB lineage: Bacteria > Pseudomonadota > Gammaproteobacteria > DSM-16500 > DSM-16500 > SCGC-AG-212-F23. The sequence continues at coordinate 1,340 of LSTE01000096.1, read as the reverse complement.
TCGAAACGACTCATCAAGGCACTATCATGGAACAACTAGGTAGCCGCCGTGGCGATTTGAAACACATGGTGCAAGACGACACGGGACGTATTCGTTTAGATTATGTGATTCCGGCGCGTGCGTTAATTGGTTTTCACACCGATTTTTTAACTTACACTTCTGGCACTGGATTAATGCATCATGTGTTTAGTCATTATGGACCTGCGGTGAAAGGTGAGTTAGCACAGCGTAAAAACGGTGTCTTGATTTCTAATCAAGCGGGTATCGCGCTTGCATTTGCTTTATGGAATTTACAAGAACGCGGTCGTATGATCATCACTCCACAGACTGAAGTTTACGAAGGCATGATTGTAGGGATTCATACACGCGATAATGATTTAGTGGTGAATGCTTGCAAGGCGAAACAGTTAACCAATATGCGTGCGGCAGGGTCGGATGAAAATATTATTTTAACGCCGCCGATTAAATTATCGTTAGAGCAAGCGTTGGAATTTATTGATGATGATGAGTTGGTGGAAGTGACGCCGGAAAGTATTCGGGTGAGGAAGAAGTTTTTGAAGGAGCATGAGCGGAAGAGAACATCTAAAGCAGAATGATGAAAAGTAATTTGATAAATCCCCCTTTGTTCCCCCTTTTTCAAAGGGGGAAAGCTCTATGATGTTTCATTTTATTTCTCACATATGCTCTCGCAAAGCGTCGTCCCGCGGCTTGTCCGCGGGATCCAGAGAATAATTTATTCTGGTTCCCGTGAACAAGTCACGGGACGGCGCCTGGATCCCGCGGACAAGCCGCGGGACGACGTATATCAGAGGAGTTATGCAACAACGTCCTTTGAAAAAGAGGGATTTTTCCTCCCCATCGCAAAAATAACTGATTTTTAGGGATGCTCTTAAGACTCCCTTAAGCTTTCTCTGGTAACATTTTATACATTAATATCTGAAAATGAGGTAATCGCCATGAAAAAGACCTTAGCCCTGATCGTAAGCTGCATCATTGCTCACACTGCTATTGCTGCAGACAGTAATGCCCAATTACGTCTTAAAATTAAAGGTGCTTTTCATGATAACCGTTATTTTGTTTGCCTCAATAATGTTGGCGGCTGCGTGAGCGTCGCTCAAGGCGACAATGGTCGCGTCTACCCTATTAATCCTGGCGATATTAAATATATTGCCGCCATCGACACTGTTAATCGCAGTTTGAATGCACAATCATTGCCAGCATCATGCCAAGTGAATTTAAACAGTAACCAAACGGTGACAATCACGGGTGAATTAACCGAAGGCCCGAATAAAAAAGTTTATATTAAAAACATGAATTGTTCGGTGGGGTGATTTTAAAAT
>LSTE01000095.1 GCA_001644445.1 Gammaproteobacteria bacterium SCGC AG-212-F23 | reverse complement strand
TTGATCCACAATCGCTGCAAACGCTGTACGATCTCGCACTGCAATGTCAGCTAATACTTTGCGATCAATACCAATCGCTGATTTCTTCAAACCATTCATGAATGCACTGTATGATAAACCATGCTCACGCGCAGCTGCATTAATACGAATAATCCATAGTGATCTAAAGACACGTTTCTTTTGTTTGCGATCACGATAAGCATACTGTGCTGCTTTAATCACAGCTTGGTTTGCTACACGGAACACACGACTACGTGCGCCGTAATAACCTTTTGCTTGGTCTAATACTTTTTTGTGACGAGCTCGTGCTGTCACACCTCTTTTAACTCTTGCCATAATTCACTCCCTCATTCAACGCATAACTGGCGTCTGACTGATTTTAAATCGGATTCATTAACACGACCTACTCCACGCAGTTGGCGCTTATTTTTGGTCGTACGTTTGGTTAAAATATGGTTGCGCGTAGCATGACGACATTTAGCACCTGAAGCTGTCAGGCGAAAACGTTTCGCTGCACCACGTTTAGTCTTTAATTTTGGCATATTTAATACTCCACTTTTTACTTTTGACCACTGGCTTTCTTAGGACCTATGACCATTACCATTTGACGGCCTTCTTGTTTAGGACGTTGTTCTAACACGCCATGCTCTGTCAGGTCCGCGATAATTCTTTCTAACAATTGCATCCCTAATTCTGGGTGAGTCATTTCACGACCACGGAACCGTAAAGTTATCTTGGCCTTGTCACCATTCGCCAGAAAACGAATAATATTGCGCAATTTGACTTGATAGTCAGCTTCTTCTGTCACAGGTCTAAACTTGACTTCTTTGAGCTGGACTTGTTTTTGTTTTTTCTTAGCAGCAGCCTTACGTTTATTTTGTTGAAACATAAATTTGCCAAAATTCATCACTCGGCAAACAGGCGGTTTGGCATCGGGTGACACTTCCACCAAATCCAATCCGGATGCTTCACTAATACGTCTTGCTTCTACGGTCGAAACAACACCTAACTGATTTCCATCAGCATCAATCAATCGGACCTCAGGAACTCTAATTTCCTCATTGGTCCGCGGTTTTTTTTCTGCGCTAATTCTCTTTTCCTCCCAACTCAGTTCTACCACGTCGCATCACTGCTTGTTGTATTAATTCATTACATTTTTCTAATGAAAAAACGCCCAGGTCCAAACCCTGTTGGGTCCGTACTGAGACAGTGCGCGTTTCGACTTCCCTATCCCCTACAACTAATAGGTAAGGCACACATTGCAAAGTGTGTTCGCGGATTTTAAAGCCGATCTTCTCATTTCTCAAGTCCGATTTTGCTCTAACACCCTGTTTTTTCAAAAAAGTTGTCACATCGAGCGCATATTGGGTCTGTTTTTCAGTAATATTCATGACGGAGGCTTGTGTAGGTGCCAACCAGACTGGAAATTTGCCCGCATATTGCTCAATTAATATACCAATGAAACGCTCTAATGAACCTAAAATGGCTCTGTGCAACATGACTGGGATTTTTTTACTGCTATCTTCAGCTATATAATAGGCTTCTAAACGGGCAGGGATCGAGTAATCTAATTGTAAAGTACCGCATTGCCAGGTTCGGCCTATGCAATCTTTCAAGTGAAACTCAACTTTAGGGCCATAGAAAGCGCCTTCTTTAGGCTTGAGTTCAAAGGTGATACCTGATCTACGTAAAGATTCTGCTAACGCGTTTTCTGCATGGTCCCATAACTCATCACTGCCCATACGTTTATCTGGACGAGTAGCGAGTTTGACAATGACGTTGTCAAAACCAAAATCTTGATAGACTTCTAATATTAATTTAATAAACCGTGTTGATTCATCTTCAATCTGATCTTCCATACAGAAAATATGCGCATCATCTTGCACCATTTGTCTGACACGCATTAATCCGTGCATAGCACCGGATAATTCATTGCGATGACAGCAACCAAATTCTGCAAAACGTATAGGTAGATCACGATAACTGCGCAAGCCTTGTTTGAAAACTTGCACGTGACATGGGCAACTCATTGGCTTTAATGCATAATGTCGTTTATCCGCTTCTACGGTAAACATTTCTTCACCGAACATGTCCCAGTGACCTGACTTTTTCCACAGTTCTAAATCGACGACTTGTGGTGTAGAAATTTCTGCATAGCCATTGCATGCGAGTTTTTCGCTAATGTATTTTTTAATTTCCTGATAAATTACCCAGCCATTAGGATGCCAAAAAATCATGCCGGGTGCTTCTTCTTGCATATGAAATAAATCTAGGTTTTTACCGATTTTACGGTGATCGCGTTTTTCGGCTTCTTCTAAATTTTTTAAATATTCATCCAGTGATTTTTTGTCAGTCCAAGCAGTGCCGTAAATGCGTTGCAGCATTTCATTATTAGAATCACCACGCCAGTATGCGCCTGCAAGTTTTGTTAATTTAAATGCTTTTAAGCGGCCTGTGTTTGGCACATGGGGGCCGCGGCATAAGTCTACAAAATCATCTTGTTTATAAATGCTTAAGACTTCATTTTCAGGTATTGCTTCAATAATTTTAGCTTTGTATTCTTCGCCTATTTTTCGAAAGAAACTGATAGCATCATTACGTGAAATCACTTCGCGAGTGACAGTGAAATCTTTGGCGGCAAGTTCATGCATTTTTTCTTCGATACGGGTTAAATCTTCAGGTGTAAAAGAACGGCCAAAAGCAAAATCATAATAAAAACCATTTTCAATCACCGGACCAATCGTTACTTGTGCACTCGGAAAAAGTTGCTTAACTGCTTGTGCAAGCAAATGGGCAGTGGAATGACGAATCACTTCTAAAGCTTCAGGACTTTTGTCCGTGACAATAGCAACAGTCGCATCTTGTTCTACTGTGTATGAGGTATCGACTAATTTATCGTTGACCTTTCCTGCCAGCGCTGCTTTTGCAAGACCCGCGCCAATGCTGGCTGCAATTTCTGCAACCGTGACTGGTTTGTCGAATTTCTTTAAGCTCCCATCGGGAAGTGTAACCTCTGGCACCGTTTTTCTCCTAAAAAACTGGTAGGCACGAGTGGGATCGAACCACCGACCACCACCATGTCAAGGTGGTGCTCTACCACTGAGCTACGTGCCTAAAAATTCTGTGTAAAACGCGAGACGATAGCATCCAGAGAGATATCACGCAAGTTTGATTTTCGCGCCCGAGCCCGCGTGCGTGCCCGAGTCCGTTTTTTCTTTCATCACATTAAAACTGGGCACAGGTACGCACGCGGGCTCGGGCGCGAAAAAACCTCTCATGTAACAATACCTCATAAATTTATGCTATAATGTGATAACTTAGAAGGAGAACCTCATGGACTACGAACAAGCCGTAGATTCCAATGGTAAACCTTATCTAAAAGTGCGATTAAAACGCTCGCACTTACTAAAATCCTCTTTGCTCAATAAAGGCATGGCATTCCCTTACTCTGAACGTGAAGCATTTGGCTTACTGGGTTTATTACCCCCACGCGAAACCAATTTAGCAGAACAACGCATGCGTTCCTATGAAGCTTTTCAAAGTAAATCCTCTGACATTGAAAAATATATTTATCTACGCGATCTACAAGATTCCAACGAAACACTTTTTTACAGTTTGCTTTGTGAAAACATCGAAGAATTCATGCCTATTGTTTACACTCCAACCGTAGGATTAGGTTGCCAGCGCTTTAGTCATATTTATCGACGACCACGTGGTGTTTATATTTCTTATTTAGATTTAAAACGTATTGATAAAATTTTTTCAAATCCACATTTTCATGCAGCGAAAGTTATCGTGGTCTCCGACGGCGAACGCATTTTAGGATTAGGCGATCAAGGTGCTGGTGGCATGGGAATTCCTATCGGCAAATTATCACTCTATACTGCGTGCGCAGGTATTCACCCTGTACATACACTACCTGTGCTGATCGATGCAGGCACTAATAATCCTGATTTACAAAAAGATCCGCTTTATATAGGCTGGCCACACGAGCGTATTCGTGGTGAACAATATGATGCATTGATCGATGCGTTTATCCATGTAGTTAAAAAAAGATTTCCACATATATTATTACAGTGGGAAGACTTCGCCCAACAAAATGCAACACGCTTACTCGAAAAATATCGAGATCAACTTTGTACGTTTAATGATGATATTCAAGGAACAGCTGCTGTTGCGGCAGGCACATTATTTTCTGCCATCAATATTACTCATACCGCGTTACGCGATCAGCGTATCGTAGTCATGGGTGCAGGATCAGCCGGTTCTGGCATCAGTCAATTAATCATGCGCGCAATGATTGCAGAAGGTTTAAATGAAAAAGAAGCAAGAGCACGTTTTTATCTCATCGATAAATACGGATTATTAATTGACGATATGACAGATTTATTTTCTTTTCAAAAACCTTTTGCACAAGACAAAAATAAAATTGCCCAATGGTCATGCGACAAATCACAGACAATCGGACTCATGGAAGTTGTGAAAAATGTTCACCCTACTGTTTTAATTGGTGTGAGCGGACAAGGTGGAATTTTCTCTGAAGCAATTGTGCGTGAGATGGCAGCACATGTGGAACGCCCTATTATTTTTCCCCTATCGAATCCTACTTTACGCGCAGAAGCCACTCCCGAAAATTTGATGCGGTGGACAGATGGACGAGCAATCATCGGCACAGGTAGTCCATTTGCAAATATCGTAAAAAATGGAAAATCATTTCGCGTAGATCAAACCAATAATAGTTATATTTTTCCCGGTGTTGGTTTAGGACTAATTTCTGTGAATGCAAAACGCGTAACTGATAATATGTTTATGCAAGCAGCACGTGCACTTGCCGAATGTTCGCCGACAAAAATAAATCCTGAAAATAATTTATTGCCGCCGATTAAATCCATTCGCGATGTGTCTTTGGCAGTTGCCATTGCCGTAGCGAAAGAAGCGATTGCCTCTGGACTTGCTGATGATGTGCCGGACTTAGAAAAAAATATTCGTGAAAAAATCTGGGTGCCTGAGTATTTACCTTACCAACCCTTCACTAAGTAATAAATTTACCTCTTGGAAGACGAAGGAATTTGGGGGCATGATATGCTTTTTGTGTAGAATCATCATTAGAAATACTTGGCGGTTTAGCCATCACTACTCTATTACCTACTAAACGAAGCGCATGATAGTTTCCTAGTAATGCGGAAAGATGCTTGGGGCAATCAAGCGTTTTCTTACGCCAATAATTTCCACCATCTTGATTGCTGGATAATATTAAACTATCGGCTGGACAAGAAGCTTGTTTTTCAATTTTTTGTTGTTCGCAAGACTTCACTTGTGACTCACAAACTTCTATTTGATCTTCCGCCAAAGAAGCACGAAGGCGAAAATCATGCTCTTGCAATTTCATTTGTATTTCTTTTTCTTTTTTTACACAAGGATTATTTTGATAATCGTTATACTTTTTTTGTAAGACTTCGTTACCACGAAAACTTCCAATAAACCCGGAATCACACATTCTGTCGATATCAGCACGCTCTTCTACACAATGCATTAACCGTATCACATGGCTGTTAGAAGTTTCTCTTGTACGCAATGTGCGCATTAATGTTGTAGTCGTTGCAGAATCTGCAAGTTGTTGTTTAGTTTCGTATAGTACTTCATATGTTTTTTCTAATTCCTCTACATATTTCTCTATCATCCCATTTTCTTCTTCTTGCAACATTTGCAAAATGTGTTTGAGCTCTGTTACTTCGTTAACAGATTGAGTCCAGCCTTGTTGCAATTTTAGGTTAAACTGATGGTATATCGCTTCTTCTATAGGCTGACCTGGCGCTACTTTATCGACTCGTGCCCGTAACTTACTATAATCATCCGTTAATTTTTCAATTTGTTTAGCTTTTAGTGCTACATGTGACTTTAAAGCATCAACTTGTGACTTTAAAATATCAGTTTGATCAGAAAGAAATCTCATCTGACGAATATGATAAAGAAGAGCAAATATTACTCCTGTTTTAACATAGGGAATAACCATCACTATAAAATTCCATATACGTGTGCACGTGCTTTCGGGTGGAGGGGGTGGCAATTCTGGTGGCACTATTTCTGCTTTAAGTGTTTTGAGTATCTCTTTCGATTTATCAGGCAAATCAGCTTCTACATGATCTAATAATTTGATTAATCGCATCACTTGATCTGCTTTTTTATTTTTTTCA
>LSTE01000094.1 GCA_001644445.1 Gammaproteobacteria bacterium SCGC AG-212-F23 | reverse complement strand
CACTTAGGCGAACGCGATTGCTCTACGCAACGCCGTCACCAAAAAATTATCGAAGAAGCGCCTGCTCCTGGCATCACCCACGAACAACGCGAAGCTATAGGCGAGCGTTGTGCACAAGCTTGTCGTGATATGAAATATCGCGGCGCGGGTACTTTTGAATTTTTATACGAAAACAAAGAGTTTTATTTTATCGAAATGAATACACGTATACAGGTAGAACATCCTGTCACCGAATTAATTACTGGCATAGATATTGTGAAAGAACAATTACGTATTGCAGCAGGCGAAAAATTTTCACTGCGTCAAAGCGACATTAAAATCACCGGCCATGCGATTGAATGCCGAATTAATGCTGAAGATCCACGTTCATTTGTGCCATCACCCGGCACGGTTTCACATTTTCATGCACCCGGCGGCCCTGGCGTGCGTGTCGATTCGCATCTTTATAGCGGTTATAAAGTACCGCCATATTATGATTCATTGATTGCTAAAATTATCGTTCACGGCGAAACCCGTGAAACTGCTATGGCAAAAATGCGTGGCGCTTTAGATGAATTGGTAGTCGATGGCATTAAAACGAATTTACCATTGCATCAAGATATTTTACGTGACGGCAATTTCCAAAAAGGCGGCGCTAATATTCACTTTTTGGAACAATGGTTGAATTTATAAATGTCGCATTGGACACAAATCCATATTAATACTTCCAAAAAACATGCCGATGCACTGGGCGAAGAACTCACATCACTCGGCGCGCTTGCTATTACTTTTCAAGATGCCGGTGACGATCCTATTTACGAACCTTCGTTAAATGCTACCCCTTTATGGGATAACCGATTTCACGCGCCATGCGTACTGTTTCTTCGTCATTATCATCAATAGGATTACTAGAACCTGGTACGCAAGGAATGCCTAGTTGGCGCATAGTGGTAATGGCTGCGACTTTGTCACCCATAGTGCGAATGCTTTCTGCGCGTGGGCCTATGAAAATGAAACCGCTTTTTTCGACTTGTTCTGCAAAGTCAGCGTTTTCAGCTAAAAAACCATAACCGGGATGAATGGCAACAGCATCGGTGATTTCTGCGGCGCTGATGATAGCTGGAATACTGAGATAACTTTCAGCAGGTTGTGGTCCACCAATGCAAACAGATTCATCAGCGAGACGTACGTGCATTAAATCACGGTCCGCAGTGGAATGGACGGCAACAGTTTTAATCCCGAGTTCTTTGCAGCAGCGTAAGATGCGTAAAGCAATTTCACCACGGTTGGCGATGAGAATTTTATTTAACATGACAAGTCGTCCCTATTCGATAACAACAAGCGGCTGGTTGTATTCAACAGGCACGCCGCTGTCCACGAGGATGGCAGCAATTTTTCCGGTTTTCATGGCTTCAATTAAACATAAAACATCACCGGCTTTAATCATCTGGCCAATTTCAATAAAAGGTTTAGCGCCTGGTGAAGGGGATAAATACACGGTGCCTACCATAGGTGCTTTTACGCTGTGTTTATTGATTGCCGGTTCAGTGATAGGAGCGGGTGTTGGTGCAGCAGGTGGCGGTGTAGGTGTTTGATAAACCGGTGCGGGAGCATATTGCTGCGGGGCTACTACCGTGGTTTTTCCAGCAGCGCTTGTGATTCTAACGGATTCTTCGCCTTCTTTGATTTCAATTTCAGCGATACCGGTTTCTTGAATCAATTCGATCAATTTGCGAACTTTTCGTAAATCCATAAGGCTTTATCACTCCGTAGTAGGGATCTTGGCGAGCATTCTGCATGAATTGAAATGTTTTGTCTAGATCCCCGACGTTCGCTGCAAATTCAAAGAAGTTAGCGACAACAATACCGTCGGGTGAAGCCTATGATGGCAGGGAGTACAGAGACGATAATGATTGCTATCACCATGGTTGAGAAATGGTTTTTAATGAAGGGCAGGTTGCCGAATAGATAGCTCACATAGAGTAAACCACCTACCCACAATAATGCACCTACAATATTGTAAAAAGAAAATTGTCTATAACCCATATAACCAATGCCTGCCACAAAAGGGGCGAAGGTACGGATGATTGGGATGAAACGGGCTATAATGATGGTTTTGCCGCCGAAACGTTGATAGAAAGCGTGGGCTTCGTGTAAATGTTTTTTGTTAAAAAACCAGGATGATTCCGAGTGAAAAACTTTTTGACCAAGATAGCGGCCAATCGCGTAATTTAAGCTGTTACCCGTGATGGATGCTACTGTCAGCAACACAAATAAAAGATGAATATTCAATGCGCCATGACTGCTTGCAGCGAGTGCGCCTGCTGCAAATAATAAAGAATCACCGGGTAAAAAAGGAAAAACTACCAAACCGGTTTCGCAGAAAATAATGAGGAATAAGATCACGTAAATCCAGGCGCCGTAGGTAGTGAATAAAGTAATGAGGTGCTGGTCTATGTGTAGGATGAAGTTGATCAGTAAATCTAGTGTATGCATTTTATAAATCCCCCTTTGATCCCCCTTTTTCAAAGGGGGAAATTTGTGTCATCCTGAACCGCGTTTTTTGCGGTGAAGGATCTCCTACTTACAGGGAGATCCCTCGCTACGCTTGGGATGACATCACGGGCGGAGGTAAACATCAAACCGACTACTACTCCCCTGCAACGAAAAATCCGCCTGCTTATTCCCCAACGTTCCTGCTAATGTAGGTCTTTTTACCACAACGCGTTTAGTCGCACAAGCGAATGCTGTTTGTAATAATAATTCTGCATCATCATCATTGCCGATGATGTCATGAAAAAAACGCATTTCTTTTTTAACGAGAGCGGATTTTTTACGTTCGGGAAACATAGGGTCCAAGTAAATATAATCCACTGGCGCTGATTTTTTTAGCCAATCAATAGCATTTGTTTGCAACCAAGTGATACGCGCAAGAATCATCGCTGTATCAATATCAGTTTGTCCGCGTTTGATACCATCATTTAATAATGAAAACACGATAGGCGAACGTTCCAAAGCAATCACTGAAAAACCTAAACTAGCTAACAAAAAACTATCACGTCCCAATCCTGCAGTGGCATCAATAATCGTTGCGTGCTGTTGTTTTTTTAATCCCAAAGCACGAATTAATATTTCATTGCGAGTAGTTGCGTGTTGGGTTCGATATGTTAACTTTCCTGATAAAAAATCTATATATAGAGGTTTAGTTTTCTCATTATTTTTTTGTAAGGATAAACCATCGGGAGTGAGTGTTAGCAGAAAATCATAAGCAGCTAGTGTAGAGCAAAAAGGTAAATCTAAATGATTTGCTAATTGCTTAGCACGTTTATGTAAATCAGAGTGTTCTGTGAAAACAGCGAGTGAAGTCATTTCGGTAGTATAAAGGGTTCCCATTCATTGTGGAATGAATGGGAATGTTATTTTTAATAATGAATTTGTAATTTGAATAATTATATTGTAAAACTATCTGCTACGCGATCATTGGCATTGGCGGTAGTACGATCATCGTTCATTAAGCGATCTTTTCCGCCTGCTAGGTTAACTGCTCTGTTCTTGACACATACGTAAACAATCCCTAACGCTACAGCAACTCCAGCGAGAGTAACAACGACGGTGGCGGCTATTTGTCCTGGAGTAAGTTTTGATGCACTCGGTTGTTGTGGGTCACTTGCAGAGGATGAGCTCAATGGTGCTGTTGATGCATCAGGTCCTGTTTGTCCTGAGAGATGGTGCAGACTACGCACTATATCCATGGCGCCTGTTGCGCTAACTTGTTGTAAGGCTTCTGATCCAGCTGCTTTTACGCTGCTAACAGCGAAAGTGCCAAATGTAACAAGTCCTGTAAATGCTCGGTTAAACATATCAATATCTCCTCGGTAAAATAAACATAGGTTCGCTTGTTTTTAGGCAAATCCTTGATCAATAAAAAACTGATTTTATACTGCTGAATGTGGTTTGAGTAAAGATGCTTTGCCCTGCTCCAGATTAACTTCCCTACAACTTTTACGCAATTGTACCACAACACAATATAGGGTTAGAAGTGCTCCTCCTCCTACTAGGCAAGCTAATGTTATAATGCTCTTATTAGATAGGCCTTCGTCATTCTGAGGCTGCGCGTTGCTTGTGCTACTGTCATTAAAAAAACTGGCTGAGCTGCTAAACATAAAATAATCCTCTCTGTGTGTTAAATTTAATTGATTGTTTATTTTTATACAAAAATAATACACTAGAAGTGGTATTGTTGTCAAAAATACTTGTATACTAACAGGATGGAATTATTAACTCCTTTATTTTCAACAGAATGGGGCAGACGTGGCAGTTATGCGGCGGTGGTTTTAGCTGGGTTATTGTTATTGAGTGCGCTGATACAAACAGTGACAGAATGGTATAACGACGTTGGCTTGGTGTTTTCTTCACCAAAATCGGTAACTTTATCAGACAGTCTTTTGCAACAAGTGGCTGAAATACCTAATATGCATTTGTTTGGGCAATACGGTGTTGAGAATGGTTTTTTACCCGTTACTGCATTGCAAATCCATTTAGTGGGGGTGTTAAAAGCCACGCCCGAAGAAGCTTCCCGTGTGATTATTTCAGAAGCCGGTAAACCAGGACGTGTGTATCAAGTGGGGGATGTGTTAGAGTCAGGTGTGAGAATTGAAGCTATCACGGATGATGGTGTGATTTTAGAAAATGCAGGTCACATGGAAAAATTACCTTTACAACGACCTGCGCTATTATTTCAAGGCAAACCTAAAGCATTGCTGCAGGAAGAAGAATGAAAAAATTTATTTTCTTAATTTTGCTTTCCTGTTTTTTATCCGCTTGTGCATCGCCTTATATGGTGGAAGAATACGAGCAAGGTAAATATTATTTTAAAAAAGGTAATTACAAAAAAGCCTACGAACAATTATTTCCCGCCGCCGTATGTGGTAACCCTGAAGCGCAATATGCAGTGGGTTATTTAGTTTATTATGGTTACGGTGTGGATCGTGATGAAGTCATTGGAATTTTCTGGATTCAAAAATCTGCTGAGCACCATTATCCGCGTGCGATTGAAGCGTTGAAAAAAATGCGGTGTCATTGTCACTCATAATGCAAGCCTTCGGTCTGGTGATAAATCAATTTATTGACTCAACATGACATCCGCTGTCACAACCCCAGGTGCGCCGTTCGGTGTTACGGAAATTTGCGAAACAATGATGCCTTTTTCTTGCCAGAATGTGGTTAACCAAATAATCAACTCGTCAAAATTTGTTTTTTGTAAAGTTAAATGCACGGTGTTGCTATCAACTTGTTGTAATTCAGTGACTTGTTTTTCTAATAGAGAATTTTTTAATTGTTTCTGCACAGTACCTAGGAGAGAAGCAGTTGCTGCACCATGATGTTGTTCTGAAAGTTTTTTTAAAGATTCAATATGATCGGCTGAAGATTGCATAAAAGCGAATGTTTTTTGATCTTGTGGAATTTTTTCGCGTAAGTCGGAGACAGCGTGATTTAAAGGTGCAAAAATCAATGCGTAACAAAGCAAAATACCAGCACCTATACTACTTGCTGCAACTATGATTTTTTCTTTTTCAGTTAATGCTTCCCAGCGTGCTTTCATGTGCCACCCGCGTTAATCAAATAAGTTGATTTTACTTCTGCGCCTGCAATGGTGCTATTTTGTTGTTTTGCTTGTAATCCTTGCTGTGTTAGTGCTGCTGTTAAAGCATCGAGGCGATCAAAATTGTTAGCAGAAATAGCTAACGTTATTTGGCCATTGCGATAATCTAAACGTTCAATGCGAATACCAGGCGATTTAGTAATTTCTCTGCCTAATGTTGCGAGCAAAATCAAAAAATGGTTTTTGTTAGCAGCTTGTTCCATTTTACGTAAATGCTGCTGCATTTGTTGTTTCGCATCAGTAATAGTTTCTAAGGGAAAATGTTGTTGGAAAATCGCATCACTTGCTGATTCAATACGACTCGCTTTAAATTCTAATAAACATAATGAAATAATATTGCCAAATAAAACAACAGCTATCCATGCAAGCGCTAACACACCAGCGAGCTGCCAGATTTTTTTCGCTTGTGTGGATTTGCGCGCGATGGCATAAGGTTTTTGCAATAAATTAATAAAAGGATAATCGGTAAAACGATTACCATATTGTTCCAATAATTCTTGATCAGATTTCAAGCAAAGTTTGTTTGCTAAAAGCATTTAAATTTTCTGTTTCAGCAGTGAAACCAGAATATTTGCCATTACGTACTAAACAACGATGTTCTTGTTTGTTGACGGACCATGCGGGAGTTACTAATGGCAATAAGAAAATA
>LSTE01000093.1 GCA_001644445.1 Gammaproteobacteria bacterium SCGC AG-212-F23 | reverse complement strand
GTAAACTAAAGAATAGTCTGCAATTAGGTAGCGTTAATACGGTTAAAAACTATATTCATTATTTAGAAAATGCATATCTTATTTTTACGATGGATAAGTATAGTTATTCTGTCGCGGATCAAGCGCTTTCACAAAAAAAGAGCTATGTCGTAGATACAGGGCTTATGAGTACAATCGGATTTCAGTTTTCAAAAAATAGCGGAAAATATTTAGAAAATGTAGTCTATCTGCAGTTGCGGCGCAACAATAATTTTTCGATTTACTACTATAAGACTAAAAATAATTTAGAGGTTGATTTTTGCTTGCGTAAAGGCCAAAAAATTATCTCACTCATTCAAGTTGCAGAACATATAAATAATAAGAAAACCCGTGATCGTGAAGTGCGAGCTTTAGTTACGGCAATGGATGAGATGAATATTAAAGAAGGTTTAATTATTACAGCAGACCAAGCAGAGAAAATAGAAATAGACGGAAAACATATCCAAGTGATTTCTATAGTTGATTGGCTGTTGCAATAAAACAAGCAATCATTAACGCGGTTTCACAAAAGTACCGTCTTGGTATTCTTGAAACGCTGTTCTTAATTCCTGTTGTGTGTTCATCACGATAGGGCCATACCAGGCGATGGGTTCATTCAATGGTTTTCCTGTTACTAGTAAAAAACGTACAGAGTGTTTTTCGCTAGTGACTACAATATTTGCGCCATCATTTGCATAAAGCACAAGCGTGCCATCATTGCATGAGCAAGGTGGTTTCATGTCGAAATAATTCATACCAGATACTTGGTGTGTAAACGGAGTACGTGCAGGATCGAAATAAGCTTCACCATCAATGACGTAAACAAAAGCAGTGTGGTCCGCTTTGACTGGATGTGTGAATATTTTTCCAGCGGGCAATTCCACATCAAAATATTCGGGCTCTACAAGTGTGTCTTGCACAGGGCCTTTTGTGCCATTGATTTTTCCGCAAATGATGTGTACACGCGCACCTTCGGCAGTTATTACTGTTGGAATTTCATTGTGTTTAACGCCGCGATAACGCGGATCCATCATTTTCGAATGTGCTGGAAGATTGAGCCACAATTGAAAACCTAGCATTTGTCCTTTGCGATTTCCTTTTGGCATTTCTTGGTGAATAATGCCGCTGCCCGCCGTCATCCATTGTACATCACCTGCAGAGATATCACCTTTGTTGCCCATACTATCACCGTGTTCGACGTCACCGTCGAGAACATAAGTAATCGTTTCTATGCCGCGATGTGGGTGCCATGGAAATCCAGCTTTATAATCCGCAGGATTTTCTGAACGAAAATCATCAAGTAATAAAAAAGGATCAAGTAATGGTACATCATGAAAACCAAATACGCGTTTAAGATGTACGCCTGCGCCTTCGATAGTGGGTTGGCTTTTCCAAATTTTTTTTATCGTGCGTTGGTTTTCGATAATTTTCATTATAAATCCTCCTGACTTATTAACAAACTATACCGATTAGTCACAAATCTAGTCAAGTTTAAACTAAAATATTATTCAATTTATTTTTTGAGATGATATAATTTTACAGATTTAACGCATTAGCAAAATCTTCTTTGTTTACAGTGCGAAATAGGTTGATGTTTTTTCCCTTAAGGATATCTTATGAGTGATACGCGTAGTATAAAAGCATCGCTTTTGACAAATGAGCACGCTTCTGCTGCAACTCAATTCACAATACCTATAGATTCGATAATATCACCTGTTAATAATGATTCAGGTTCAAGCAATTCAATACAATCTGGGAATAATGATTCAAGTCCTCGTGATCTCGGAAGATCTCCACGTCGCCGTCCCACGCTTACTGTGCAGACTAGTCCGCGCCTTGGTCCGTCTAGCAATAATTCTGATTTTGAAAAGACATTTCAAGACAATAGGCCTCAAGGTAACAAATCTGACAGTGACTCTGATCATAAAAGGAAACCTAAGGATTACAAACCAGATAGTATAATCCCTGATACACCGGCAACTGCCGTAACTCCTCCGGTTGCTAAGGCTTCAGTGACGCATAATACTATGCCGTTACATGATAGAACTTCTCCTAAAGGTCATAGAAAATCTCAATCATTAGTTTCGGTTTCTGAGTATGGGAAGAGTGTTAGTGCTCCAGCAACAGAACCAACAACAGCGGAACCAACAACAACAGAACCAACAACGGCAGAGATATCAAAAACAGAAAACTCAGAAAAGCCAGAAACAGCAGATGAAACATCTTTTGTTCCTCGATCAGCAGTGACCAATAATCCTATTAAAAAGGTAGAAAAGACAGAAACAACAGATAAAACTGCTTTCGTTCCTCGATCAGCGGTTACAGGTAGTCCTATTAAAGTGGAAGCGAGTAATTGTTTTTTTTGTTTATTTTGGTGCTGTTTTAGCTGCTATAGAAGATGCTGTGTCTGTAGAAAAACTTCTTATGCAAATCAGCATGAAATAAGTTTCAGGATAGGTCTTAATGCTTCTTTAGATAAATAAATGCTAAAATTTTTTTCGTCGAGTTCGCATTTAGGCGTGTTATTGTGCTCGTTTATTGATATAAATTTATCGCTTGAAATAAGTAAAATAACCCTGTATATATTGATGTGTGCTGCAGATATTATTCCTAACATGTCACTTTTGATTTTTAGAAATCATTATTAACTTGATGAAAAATATAGGAGAATATACGTATGTCATTACTTAATATCACGTTTCGCTCCATGACTAATTCACCCGCTATTAAATATCAAATCACTAAATATTTTAATAAAATCAACAGACTATATTCAAAAATTACTTATTGCAGAGTCGTGATGGATGTTTTGCATAAACATTCCAATAAGGGGAAAATGTTTAGCGTTAATATTGCAGTTATTATTCCAGGCAAAGAAATTGTTAGTAAGAAACAAGATAAGAATATATATGTTGCTATGCATGGTACTTTCGATGCGATTGAAAAATTGCTAGAAAGACATTGCAAGAGAAGCCCAGTTGTTTTCGATAAACGTCATATCGAATACAAAAATGATGTTTTAGGAGAAATAAGCTCTGCAGTTGTTTGAAATGCAGAACTGCATTTTATGATGCCAAATAGGTGCTTCTGTTCTGTGCGTTATTCTAAGAGGCGATACTGAACGCATAAGCACCTATCACTGGCGATTCATTATTTTATAATTTCTCCCGCCCATAATTTTTTTAAAAAGGTTTCCCAGGGAAGTGCTAAAATTTCGGATTGATTGTTTGTAGTAATTTTTCTAGGGCGCTCAGTAAGGCAAACAAGGTAAGTATTTTTGGGACGATGTTCTTCTTGAAATGCAATTAACCCTTTTATTTCTGATTTGTCTATTCTTTCGCTAATTTTTATTTCAATAGCAACTTCCGCTTTCCCTAGAATGAAATCAACTTCTAGTCCTGTTTTGGTTCGCCAAAAACGGATATCGAAGTCAAGGTCATGGAGTCCACGATATGCTATAAGTTCAGTTAGTATAAAATGTTCGAAAAGCTTGCCAGCCTCTATACCTTTTAGTGAGGCAATTTTTCTTTTCGCTAGAGCATTTGCAACGCCAACATCGAATAAATAAAATTTAGGCATTGCCAAAATAATATCTCGCTTGGCGCGATTTGTGTAAGGATAAATAAAATATCCTAATAAGGTATCTTCTAGAATTTGATAATATTCTTTAACTGTTTTTGAGTCGATGCCACAGTCTCGTGCGATATTAGAGAAGTTGACTAATTCCCCATGGGTTAATGCCATCGCATCTAAAAATCTTGCAAAAGCAGGAAGATTTCGTACGAGGCTTTCGCCTTGTATTTCTTCTTTGAGGTAATCAGTAACATAAGCGTTCAATGATCGTTTAGCATCATTTGCTAAATAGTGTGAGGGAACTAGACCATTATTTAAAGCGTGTAATAAATTAAAATGAGGTATTTCTGGGTAAACCAAAGGATAAAATAAATATCGCCAGGCTCTCCCTCCTAAAAGGTTCGCAGCATTGCGTTTTAATTTGCGTGCACTGGATCCGCATAAAATAAATTGAAATTTCGTATTTTCGATCAACCAATGAATTTCATTCAATAATTCAGGAATTTTCTGTACTTCATCGATAATGATGGGATGTTTCGTAGCATCGGCAGGTAATGCAAGAATTTCCTCTCGTAGAAGATGGGGTTCCTTCGCCAGCTGAAAATGTAAATCTGTTTTCAGTAGGTCATAGAAGATGGCTTTAGGAAAATGATCGTGTAAATAGGTGGATTTGCCTGTTTTCCGCGCCCCCCACAAAAAAGCAGATTGTCCCTTAGGCAAGGCCATTTTGAGCAAGCGTTTGAATCTTACTATTTCGGAGTTCATTCCGAGATGGTATCACTATTTCGGAATGAATTCCATAAAAGTTAATAATTATTTAACAAATAATGGGGTAAAATGAAGCGGATTTTTGTCAATTCTATAAAAATAAATCATTTATTTAATATAGTTTTATTGTTCTACCATCACGGTGTTCTAATATGCCTGTGGCGTGGTGGGTTTCTAATATTGTTTCTTTTGTTTTGCCATCGAGCACTTCTATTGTATTAGGACACGGTGTAGAAAATAAGCAACTGCAGTTATATTTGTAAAGCGGAGTGAATTCTCCTTCTTTTTTTAATTTAGTTATATAATCGACTCTTGCCTTAGGCGCAGCTTTTGCTGTAAAAGCAGCTGGGATGTACGGTGCTTCGGGGGTGCTTCGGTGAGTGCCATGTTTTACTTTTTGCAGATTTTTATTGCTAGTGTTGATCTCCCCATCGTAAACAATAGGTTCTTTCGCATCGGGAATTTGATATTTGTGGGTTCTGGCGGCGGCTTTGATTGTTTCAGAAAAATTAGGGAATTTTTCACACCAAGCGCTTACTTTTTTCTGGTCTAATTGTCTGGATGCTCGTACGCCTTGAGTTGTAAAAATTTTATCAAATAAATCTTTATGTTTTAATAATAGATTAAAAAGTAATTCATGTTGCGAAGGGAAATCTTCAAAAACTTCTTCACCATGATCATCTTTAATTATAATATCAGAATCTGTACTGAATGCTTTTTGAAATACTTTATCGGTATCATGTGGAAATTGGTCACAGAATTCTTTTAAATCAGAGTAATAGGGAAAAATTTCTTCAAATTTGTCGATTTTCTTAATCAGATTATCAAGGACTTGAGGAGTTATTTCAAGAATGCTTTCGACATTGCAAAGCCCCATGATGACAAAATGATTTGGGGGGTCAGCAGATATTATTTCATAACTTAATTCCATAACGCATAAAAATATTTTAGCAAGTTCAGATTTTAATTTAATATTATCAGTGTAGTTAGTGTAACGGATTGCATCAATTAAAGCATCAAAACAATATTCCGCGTCACTATATTCTTGAGCTGAGAGATGATCATAAATTTTTTTGCATTCCTCTACGGGGTCTTGAATTATTGGTGTATCTGTTTTTAGATAGTCAGGGTTTTCTAACAAGCTAAATTTTATTAAAATTTGTCTGATCTGCCAAGCATGTTTTTTCACCGTATTGTTAATGTGATCTAGTGATTTGGAATCATTGTTTGTTGGCGCTGAGTTGGACATTGACATGGGCTTAATACTCCTCGAATATTGTTTTATTGGATAGTGGTCATGGTACACGAAAATGCTAAAGAAATAAAGATGTCAAGTCTATCCAATATGCCAGATTTTTTTTCTCTTTTTTATTTAATTTTTTAAAATCAGAGGGTTAGGAATAATATTTGGTATATATGTCTAACCCCATTACATACAACACTAAAATAGGATTATCATAGAGTATAGATAACAAATGTTAAGCGTATGCGTTTAAAAGATTTGCAAGGTAGTAAGACTAAGACACATGATTAATCCTGAAATTTTACGGAGTTCTTGTATAATGGGGAGGTGTGTATGCCATTAAAATCGGGTAAATCTAACAAAGTCATCAGCGAAAACATTAAACGAGAGATCCGTGCTGGTAAACCGCAAAAACAAGCAGTGGCGATTGCTCTCAGAAAAGCAGGTAAATCAAGAAAATATCTTTATAGACATTGATGTGATTCGTTGTTTTTAAATCTGTATTGCGGCACAGATCGTGCCGCAATTATTTGCAGGATGATAGCAAACCAAGATTTCCTATTCCAGGTAAGGCGAGAGTGAGTTTGAAAGGATTTATGCCAAAAACTAAGCCTAAAATATTTATTTCTAAACCTTCTTTTCGAGCAATGGTCATTCCTAAGATTCCAAATAATGAAATTTGATATCCCGTATGACTAGGTGCATATGCGAAAAAAGTAAATCCAGGTAAAAAATCTTTGCCAATCGCATTCGGAGGTAGCGCTAAAGATAATTCTGGAATTTGTCTAGCGATGTATGCAACAAAGGTGTTGCTGTTGGGACCTGGCCAATAATGATAAGTATTAGGGTAAGGATAAGTTTTTGCAGTTTGTAAGATTTTAGGAATTAGTGTTTCTGCTTTTTCATTACGGATATCTAAAATAATTTTAGGACGTTGTCCGTACCAAGAGCGATCTGGGATATTTTGTTCAATCGTTAAGGGAGAAAGTCCTGCATACAAATTCCAGCCTACTAATTGTAAGATGGTATAATGCAAAGCATTTTTAGGTTTGATAGCAATCCAAGTATGTACTGCAAAAAGCCCGCGCCAATGAAATGCGCGTGCTGCATAGACTTGAATAAGTGCTTCTTTAGTTTGTTGAGGATTTGGCGCAATATGCACGCTTTCCCGATTTGCTGTGCGCCAATCCGCATGAAAATCGATAGTATTAGTAAAAAAAAGCCATGCAGGGCCGATGAGAGTGAAGAAGATGAGGAGAATAAAATATTTCATAGTAGTAGTATATATTGCTAATCAATGAGGTCAAGTCTGCGTAATGTACTAAATTTTATGTATCCATTTAGCAATTGCTGTTCCAACCTTATCTGGAGAATCCTCTTGCACAAAATGGGCGCCTGTGATTTTTACATATGTTTGGTTAAGCCATGTGCTGTCATACGAATACTTGACCCTTTTCTTTGAGAGTGTTCTACTATTGTTCTTTGAAACACTGGAGTTATAAAGGTGATTAAAGAATCCAATCTAAAATGGTGGGTTTTCTTCGCGGCTAGTCTTGTGCTTGTGATGACAAATATCGATTTTTCCGCGGTCAATTTAGCATTGGCACCTATTGCGAATGATTTCCATACGAATCTTTCAGCGCTGGTATGGATTATTAATGGATATAGTAGCGCTGCCGCTGCTTTTGTATTAATTGGAGGTAGGCTAGGAGATATTTATGGATATCGAAAAATCTTCGCAGGGGGTGTGCTAATTTTTACTGTGTCTTCAGCGTTGATTGGATGTGCAAGTGGAGCATGGGATCTTATTTTATTTCGCATTATTCAAGGAGCAGGTGGTTCCCTCTGCTGGCCATTATGTGTTGTGATGATCAGCAATGCGTTTCCTGAAAATCAAAAAGGCCATGCAATTGGAATGTCCATGGCTATTGCAACAATTGCATTAGCAATGGGCCCCGCATTTGGCGGCGTTTTGTTGCACTATTTGAACTGGCGATGGATTTTTTTTATTAATATTCCGTTTGGTATATTGGCATTTGTTCTTGCATTTCACGTTATTCCAATTACTACACGTGTAAGTGATTTGTCATTGCATTTGTTTAGTGCGATATTAATTATTGTTAGTCTATTTATGATTACAACAGCACTCAATGAAGCGATACAATGGGGGTTATCATCACTGTTATTTCAAGTCATATTCGGCGGTGGGATTGTATTGCTAGGAATTTTTATATGGATGCAAAGCAAAATAAAAAATCCTTTGGTCAATTTGAATTTATTAAAAGATAAGACATTAAATATATGTCTTATTTTGAGAGTATTCAATCAAATTACTTTAGTGAGTATTCTCTTCACGCTTAGTTTATTATTTCAAAACATATTAAATTATTCACCATTAACTTCAAGTTTTTTATTATTGCCGCTTACGTTAGCGCTCAGTGTTGCTGCTTTCATAGGTGGAAAGCTAGTTGATAAATTCGGTTCTAAGAAATTAATTATGCTCGGAATGTCCCTATGTTTGATTGCGTTGATAGGATTTACGCTGAACAATAATGCAAGTATCCTAGGATATATTTTACCGCTTATCATTGCCGGAATGGGTATTGGATTAAATGTCCCAAGTCTTGTTACCGCAATTTTAAGAAATGCTGCACCAGAAAATCGCGGGATCATTGGCGGGTTAAATTATGCTAGTATTTTTGTGGGCGGTGGACTCGCCATGGTGATGAGCGGATGGATTTTACACGCACAGAGCTTAATCAGCGTTGATCGACTTGTTAAGCAATTCCCGAATAGCATCCACCTGAATCAAATCCCTAATTTACAGTTAATTTTATCTGGCGCTAAGTCGGTCCAATTCTTAGGTGTCAATAGTTTCATTCCATTCATTCAACAGTTATTTATTCATGCTTTTTCCATAGTAATGTGGGTTACCGCGGCAATCTCTGCATTATCTGTGATACTTGTTTTGAGATTGAAAAAAAATGTATAAAGAGAATAAGGTCAAATATTAGTTTGACGGTAATTGCGATTACTATTTTTTGAATATCAGTATATTTCCTTAGACATGCGTCAAGCACACCCTGGGATGCAAGGATTCTCAGTTAGAAATATGTACAGAATGAAGAAATTTGCCCACCTATATCAAGACCCACAAATTCTGCCACAAGCTGTGGCAAAATTGCCTTAGGGGCACATTTCCACATTGATTCATATGGTTAAAGATTCCTCTGTTCGGGAGTGGTATGCCCAACAAGACCTAAAAAGTGGTTGGTCACGTGCAGTGCTAGAGATGCAGATTGAAAGTGGCACCCCATTCGCCCTTCGGGCATCCGTTGCTTCCCTGCTTGACTCAATATAGCATATATGCTATATTGAGTTATGAAATGGAAAATAGAATATTATAATGAGAATCTTGAGGAAGAAATTTTACAGTTTCCGGAAGGTTTATTGGCACGATATTTCAAATTAACTGAACTCATGGAAGAATATGGCGCCAATCTGGGCATGCCCCATACGGATGCTTTAGGTGATGGGTTGTTTGAATTAAGAGTAAAGGGAAAAGAGGGTATTGCAAGAGTATTTTATTGTACAATGGTGAACAAAAGAATCTTCATGTTACATTGTTTTATCAAAAAGACACAAAAAACACCCAAGAGAGAGTTACAGTTGGCAAGGAAGCGAATGCAGGAGGTGAAACATGGGTAAGCGTACACATGCACAATTGAAAAAGATTGCTTTAAGTAGACCTGGCATACGTAAGGCATATGATTTATTAGAAGAAGAGTTCGAACTTCTTAATGAGATGTTAAAGGCTAGAAAGAAAGCTAGAAAAACTCAAAAAGACGTTGCAAAAGTAATGAAAACTACAACTTCAGTAATCGGTCGTTTAGAAACCGGCGGTGGTCAATATAGGCACTCGCCACGGCTGACAACTTTACGAAATTATGCGCGAGCCATCAATTGCCGCTTAAGAATAGGATTTGTTCCTGAAAAGTCGATAGGAAGTACTAAAAGAGTTGTTAGTGCGCGTGGGAAATCACATTCGACGAATGTTAGGCGGGATAATAAAAAAGAAAAGATTATAGTGTAATAAATGAATCATATTTGCTCTTGCTTAATAAGTATTTACAATGACATTAGAAGTGAGAAACTAATAGGGTAATATAATTAATATTATTTACTTAAATATCAGATCTATAAATTCTTTTGCTTTTTTGCAAATGTTAATAATTAATTGAATGAAGAAAACTACAATAAATAACCAAGCAAAAAAAATAAAAATGGCGCAAATAAATCCTGCTATCCATAAAGGGACAGTTTCTAGAATAGGCTTTATAGTCGAATGTAAACCTAGCCAATCGGTTGGATGATAAAGCCAGTTTATAAAATTATGAGGTATATTTTCGAATGGAAAATTAGATAGTATATTCTTGCAATAATTTGGGTTTGTAATTAAACAATTATAAATGCTTGTGTCTATACAGATACCAAATTTTAACCATAAATAAATTTTTTGGTAGATCATCATGCCTGAAAAATAAAATAGAATTCCACTTGAAATCAGCCCTGGTAATAGTGCAAGAAAAATTATTATTCCAATAACTTGGGTAATAATAGATGATTGTTGATTTTTATCTGAGGGTTTCATTTCGCTCTTACCTCTATAGGTAATGATTTTAGGGTTGCTCAAAAGAAGCATAGAGGCAAGTATTCGTTTGACGGTAGTTGCTGCTATTCATTTTAAAGAACTGTCAAACGAATACCTGACTCCTTTCTCTCTTTCTCTTGACCTTGAATTCTATATGCTTTATTGCATATCAGTTACCTATTAATCTTCAACAGGTTTCTTTAACCAATTTCAAAACCCTAACTGTCTGCTTAATCCGATAATCATTCGGGTGCAATTGATAGGTGCCCGGCTTCCAATTGGCATCAAGAAGATAGATATGCCAGGCGTAAGTGTTGGGTAGGATGCCGTTAGTTAGTTGGTGTTTGAGGGCGTCGCAGGCGGCTTTTATTGTGCGGAAGGCTTCGCCACCGCCGTAGTTGCCGTCTTTTTCGAGAAATGTTTTGGGTAATGTTGGTGGTATTTCAGAAGCAGTTACAGGGCCGAATTTTGTTACAGGGTTATGAGTTTTAAATGCTTCATCATATGCGCCGATGGTGTAGACGGCATTGTTTTTTGCCAAACTATTTATGGAAAGTGTGAAGATAATGCTTAGTAATAGTAGGATAATATATTTTTTCATAATATTCCCGATATTAAGAATTATACTTTTCACATTTAAGAAAAAATCCCCCGGATTTACCGAGGGTGTTTCTTGTGTCCTGCTAAGTTAATAGTAGAGACAGCAAGCGTTTACAAGCGGATTATAGGGAAGAATTATTAGGTAGTCAAACTGCTAAATGGATATTTAATGATTGGTTTCTATTAATTTTAGATGCACTTTTGAATTTTTTGTTGTTTCTTGTAATTTTAATTGTTCGCCTTTTCTTTGAAGAATTATTTCATATCCGAAAGCACGCGCGATACGGATTAGGTTGCTTGCTTTGAGATCTGTTTGTTCGCCGGAGCGGAGGTTTTGGATGATGGATTTGGAGAGTTTGGTTTCTTTTGCTAAGGCGCGGATAGAGGTTTGGTCGTTTTCCATTAGGGAGATGAGTAATTCAGAAAAAAGAAGTTTTTTGTATCCTTTTGAGAAAGATTTTTTGAATTTTGGGTTTTTCATTTTTCTTGCAAAGGTTGATGGTGATTTACTCATTGTGATTACCTCCTTGTGAGATTATATTTCGTCTAAAAGAGTAGCTATAAGTTCTGGTGCGGGGAGTTGTCTTTGCAGTTCTTTAGATAGTTGAGTGAATAGTTTGTATTCGGCAACGCCAATGGGTTTGTTGGCATCATGTAATGCATATTCAACAATGGTTTTGCTCTTACTTTTGCAAAGGATAATACCGATTGAAAAATTCTCATCCTCTAGTCGAACTAATTGATCAAGAGCGCGTAGATAAAATTGCATTTTCCCAACATATTCTGGTTTAAATTCGCCAACTTTTAATTCAATTGCAGTGAGGCATTTTAGAGGGCGGTGATAGAGTAAAATATCAATAAAAAATTCTTTACCATCAACTTCTATTCGGTATTGGCTTCCAACAAAGGTGAAGAGTCCCCCCATCTCTCGCAAAAAATGCTCCATTTTTACAAGAATAGCTTGCTCTAGCTGCTGTTCACTATGTTCATCACCTAATTCTAAAAAATCAAAGGTATATTCATCTTTGATTGCTAATTTGGCCTGTTGTAGTATTGATTCTGGTAGAGTCTTCTCAAAGTTTGTTTGATTTAATAGTGTTTTTTCATAGGATTTATTTTCAATATGGTGTATTAATACATTTTTGGTCCAACCATGTTTGCGGGTCATGCGGATATAAAATTCACGTTCCAGATTGTCCTTGGTTTTCTCCATAATTATAAGATTATGGCTCCATCCAATTTCTCGCACCATTGGTGCGAGTTTTGAGTTTGTGCTATATATCTCATAAAATAGCCTCATTCGCCATAGACTAGCGGCAGAGAAACCGCGGATGCCTGGATAGGCTGATTGCAAGTCATGAGATAGCTGTTCCACGATGCTTTTGCCCCAGCCTTGATTTTGTTGTCGTTCTACAATAGCTTGGCCAATGTCCCAATAAAGATTAATTAATTCCTTATTAATCGCTTTCAGCGCTTGGTATTGAGCGTCAGCAATTCGATTCTTGATTGTGCCAAGTAGTTCTATGTAGGCGTCGTTTTTAATACTCTTAAGCATACTAAACTCGTAAATTATTAACATGATTAAATGTACTATAAAACTAGTACAGTTGCAATTCTCTTTTAAAATATGAAACATATTTTTAGCTGAGGGAACTTTCTTGAGTGATAAAACGCCTGTGAGCTTTCTGTTGATTTGCTGAAGTGATTTAACTCTTTGATTTTGTTGGTGGGCCCACTAGGACTCGAACCTAGGACCAAAGGATTATGAGTCCTCTGCTCTAACCAACTGAGCTATGGGCCCGATGGGAAGGGGTAGTATACATGGAATAATGGCGAGGGAAAAGCAGCCTCTCGTTCTTATGGTATCTGGATCCCGCGGACAAGCCGCGGGACGACGTGTAATTGTTAGGAGGGGAAAATTGTTTTATTCTTGATCTTCCAGGAAGCTGCGTAATTGTTCCGATCTGGATGGATGACGGAGTTTGCGTAAGGCTTTCGCTTCGATTTGGCGGATACGTTCGCGGGTGACGTCGAATTGTTTGCCGACTTCTTCCAAGGTGTGATCCGTGTTCATGTTGATGCCGAAACGCATTCTTAATACTTTGGCTTCTCTCGGTGTGAGTGTGCCTAGGATTTTTTGGGTGGCTTCGATTAAGCCGCCGATAGTTGCGCATTCGATTGGGGATTCTGTATTGGAATCTTCGATGAAATCACCTAAGTGGGAATCTTCATCATCGCCAATAGGTGTTTCCATGGAGATAGGTTCTTTTGCAATCTTTAATACTTTACGCACTTTGTCTTCTGGCATGTCCATGCGTTTGCTGAGTTCTTCGGGCGATGCTTCAATACCGGTTTCTTGTAAAATTTGTCTAGAAATACGGTTGAGTTTGTTAATTGTTTCAATCATATGTACTGGAATACGAATGGTGCGCGCTTGATCGGCAATCGATCGGGTAATGGCTTGACGTATCCACCAAGTTGCATAGGTTGAAAATTTGTAACCGCGTTGGTATTCGAATTTATCAACGGCTTTCATTAAACCGATGTTGCCTTCTTGAATTAAATCTAAAAATTGCAAGCCGCGGTTGGTGTATTTTTTCGCGATTGAAATGACTAAACGTAAGTTTGCTTCCACCATTTCTTTTTTCGCACGGCGAGCTTTGGCTTCGCCTATGGACATGCGGCGATTCACTTCTTTGATTTCGCCGATTTTCATTTTCATTTGTTCTTCGAGCGTGGTTAATTTCTTTTGTGCGCGTTGGATTTCGGTTAAATGTTTTTGTAATTCACTGTAATAAGGTTTGCCTTTGTGTTGCAACGCCCAATCTATATCAGTTTCATTATTTAAAAAAGTGCTGATGAAGGCTTTTCTAGGCATTTTTGTGCGATTGACGCAGATGTTCATGATGCTGCGTTCTAAAATGCGAATCTCATCTAACATGCTACGCATTCTTTTCGACAATTTATTAAATTGACGTGAAGCTAATTTAATATCCATAAAACATTTAGCAAGCGCTTCACGTGCGGCCATGGTTTTTTTGTGTTTGACGCCGTGTTTTTTTTCGGCGGCCACAGCTTCATCATAAAATTGACGTAATTCGGCAAAACGTGCTTTCGCAATTTCTGGATCGGGGCCGGTTTCTTCGTCAAGAAATGCATCGGTGGATTCGCCGCTGCCTTCTTCATCTTCGTCTTCTTCTTTAATCGGTGGTTTGATCGGCAAGTCTTTTTCTAAGGCATCTTCGTCAGCAAAAAGATTCGGTTCTGCAACATAGCCGCTAATAATATCGCTAAGACGCATTTCACCTTTTTCGACGCGGTCGTAATCAGCTAATACTTCGCCAATCATTTGTGGCTGATTAGCGAGCGTTGTTAACATTTGGTTGATGCCTTCTTCTATGCGTTTGGCAATGGCAATTTCGCCTTCGCGGGAAAGCAATTCAACAGAGCCCATTTCACGCATATACATTCGTACAGGATCCGTGGTGCGGCCGAATTCGCTGTCGACAGCAGCAAGTGCTGTTGCGACTTCCTCTTCAACCACTTCATCAGCATTGGCTTCATTGTCTGCCAGTAAGAGTTCACCTAATTCAGGTGCTTCTTCGGAGACACGTATACCCATATCATTAATCATGCTAATGATTTCTTCGATTTGTTCAGGGTCAGTGATGTCTGAGGGTAGATGATCGTTGACTTCCGCGTAGGTGAGATAACCTTGAGTTTTACCACGGGCGATTAATTCTTTGAGACGGGAACGTTGTTGTTCTTGATCAATAGACATAGATTGTTTGACCTGTTACCTAAGTGGGAGTCTACAGATTATAGCGGGTGTTCTGGGGTTGTTGTAGTTCTTTTTGTGTGAATTAAGGTATTTAAGTGTTTTTTTTCTTCATCGGAAAGAGTCTCGCGTGCTGCTTTGGCGAGTAAACGTTCTATGGATTGGTCGTTAGCGGATTTTTTAAGGTGTTGAATAGCACCTAAAAACTCGCTTTTAATGCCTTTTTCGGGGATCATATGCTCCATTTGAGCAAATTTGGACAATAACTGCGCTTCTTCGCGGTCCCGCCAGTATTCTAATAATGTGCCGGTCGTTAAGCTATGTTGTTGGGTCAGTTCCAGTAAGGCATTTAACAAGGCGAAGCCATTCATTTCGAGAGGAGGCAGCGGGCTGGTTATTAATTTGCCTAGTTCAGGGTGTTGGACTAGCAACATGATGGCTGCGCGCAGCGGTGAGGGTGGACGGGTTTTCTTGATCGTGGGCTTGTTTGAGAATTTTTTTATTGTGGTTTGAGGTTGTACCGTGACACGGGATTTTTTGGCGAGTTCTTCTTGCATCATGTTTTTGAAAAAACCATCGGGCAATTTTTCCATTTGTTCGCTGGCCATTTTGGCAAAACGTGCGCGGCCGTCCAGTGTGTTTAATTCAGCTTGTTGTGCCAATGTTTGGAAAAAAAAGTCAGACAAACTAATTGCTTGTTGCATGCGTTTTTCAAATGCGTCTTTGCCTTCTTTGCGTACCATGGAATCGGGATCTTCACCGTCGGGTAAAAACATGAAACGAATTTGTATGCCGTCTTTCATCAAAGGTAATGTGACTTGTAATGCACGCCATGCAGCGGTTTTGCCGGCAGTGTCGCCGTCAAAACAATAAATAATTTCTGTTGTGTGACGAAATAAACGTTGTAAGTGATGCGCAGTCGTTGCTGTGCCCAAGGTTGCAACTGCGTAAGTGATCCCATGTTGGAAAAGTGCAATCACATCCATGTAACCTTCAACAATCATGACGCGTGTGAGTTCGCGATTAGCGCGTAAAGCGTGAAATAATCCGTATAATTCATGACCTTTTTGAAAGACAGGTGTTTCAGGTGAATTTAAATATTTAGGTTCGCCCGTTTCTAAAATACGTCCACCAAAACCAATCACACGTCCGCGTTTATCATGAATGGGAAACATAATGCGTTCACGGAAACGATCGTAGAAACCGCCGTCATCTTTTTTAATTAACATGCCGGTTTCTAAAAGTTGTTGTTTTTCTTTGGCTTGTTTACCGAAACGTTGTAATACATGATCCCAGCTTTTGGGTACATAACCGATGCCGAATGTTTTAGCGATTTCGCCGGTGATGCCGCGTTTTTTTAAATAAGTAATGGCTTCGGGTTTTTGGCGTAATTCTTGTTGGTAAAATTGC
The DNA here is from genome assembly GCA_001644445.1 of Gammaproteobacteria bacterium SCGC AG-212-F23. GTDB lineage: Bacteria > Pseudomonadota > Gammaproteobacteria > DSM-16500 > DSM-16500 > SCGC-AG-212-F23. Next base: position 15,219 of record LSTE01000093.1, on the reverse strand, counting down.
GAAATTTTTTCGAGTAAATCGTAGAGTGATGGTTGTGGTGTGGGTTTTTCTTTGTGTTGATGATTGCGCGGAACTTCCATACCTGCATATCTTGCTAATGCTTCTACGGCTTCCGGAAAATTGAGATGATCGTGTTGCATAAGAAAATCGATAGCATTGCCATGCGCGCCACAACCGAAGCAGTAAAAAAATTGTTTGGTTTGGCTGACGGAAAATGACGGTGATTTTTCATTGTGAAACGGGCAACAGGCAAAAAAATTGCTACCCGTTTTTTTGCGCAAAGGGATGCGCGCATCGATAAAATCAACGATGTCGGTGCGGTCTAGCAATTGTTGGATAAATTCTCTTGGGATTTGAGTCATGCGCGTATGGTGGCATGATGGGAAGTGGTTCGTCTAGCCTAATTTTTCTTTGACTTTTTTGCTGACAGCGGCAACATCAGCGCGGCCTTGGACTTGAGATTTTAAGGCTGCCATGACTTTGCCCATGTCTTTGGCGGAAGTGGCAGCGGTTTCTTTGATGGTTTTATCGATGAGGTTTGTGATTTCAGCATCGGATAATTGGGCAGGGAGATAGGTGTGAATCACATCCATTTCTGCAGTTTCTTTGGCGACTAAATCAGCGCGGTTCGCAGTTTGGAATTGGCTGATGGAGTCACGACGTTGTTTTAGCATTTTATCTAAAATAGCCAAAACATGTTCATCGCTGAGTTCTATGCGTTCATCGACTTCTTTCTGCTTCACGGCTGCTAAAATGAGGCGAATCGTGCCCAAGCGCTCTGTTTCTTTGTTGCGCATGGCGGTCTTCATGTCTTCTTGAATTTTTGCCTTAATTTCAGAGCTCATGGCTTGATCTCTTTTGTTAATTGCGGTGAGTGTCGTGGCTCGATTTATCGCGCAGCATTTTTTTCTGGAAGCGCTTTACAGCAGCGGCTTTCTTACGTTTACGTTTCCAGGTGGGTTTTTCGTAAAATTCATGGCGTCTTAAATCAGACAATACACTGGCTTTTTCGCATAGCCGTTTGAAACGGCGTAGGCTGACTTCGAAATTCTCGTTTTCTTTTACACGTACGCTTGGCATAACAGTCTGGGTTCCTTAAAAAGATGCCATTCTAAGGGCTAACTCGGGGAATTGCAAAGAGTTTTAGTGTGTGTCGTCCCCACGTAGACTTAGGACATTGTTCCCACGCGGACTTGTCCTGCGAATAGGGCGTCGTCCCGCGGCTTGTCCGCGGGATCCAGTGTCATCCCGAGGTGTGTTTTTCACACCGAGGGATCTCCTGCTTACAGGGAGATCCCTCGCTACGCTCGGGATGACACGAGTACGCACTGGATCCCGGGGACTTGTCCGCGGGACGACATGCGTCAGTTGTTAATTTTCATAATTAACGCTACAGTGGCTTCTTATGCGTATTTTAGGCCTAGAAACTTCTTGTGATGACACCGGTGTTGCCCTCTATGATTCCGAAAAAGGCTTGCTCGCGCACGCCTTGCATAGCCAGATTGATACCCATGCAGATTACGGTGGTGTGGTTCCAGAGCTTGCCTCCCGTGATCATATCCGAAAAATCTCTCCTTTAGTGCAGACTGTGATGCAACAAGCGGGGCTTTCTCCGCGTGATTTGCAGGGGATTGCTTATACGGCGGGGCCTGGCTTACCGGGCGCTTTGATGGTAGGTGCTGCATTTGCAAAAAGCCTCGCAATGGCTTGGCAATTGCCTAGCATAGGCGTGCACCATATGGAGGGGCATTTACTGGCAGTGATGTTGGAGGCGGAAGCACCTTCTTTTCCTTTTTTAGCTTTATTGGTTTCAGGTGGGCATACACAGTTAGTGGAAGTGACAGCTTTAGGTTGTTATAAAATTTTAGGTGAATCAATTGACGATGCTGTTGGTGAAGCATTTGATAAAACCGCGAAATTATTAGGTTTAGGTTATCCTGGGGGTGCTGCACTATCGCGTCTTGCTGAGGAGGGTGATATGAAGCGCTTTCATTTTCCGCGTCCTATGACAGATAGGCCTGGCTTAAATTTTAGTTTTAGTGGATTAAAAACGTGTGCGGTAAATACGTTTGCAAAACATGGTATAGAGGCACGAGCAGATATTGCGCGTGCTTTTCAAGAAGCGGTGATTGAAACATTATTAATTAAATCTCGTCGTGCGTTGGATGTAACCGGATTAAAAACGATGGTAGTTGCCGGTGGTGTTGGTGCGAATAAAGCATTGCGTGCGGCACTAGAAAAAATGTTATTAGAGCGCAACGGTCGTGTTTATTTTCCACGTCCAGAATTTTGTACGGATAATGGGGCGATGATTGCATATGTGGGATGCCAACGGTTTTTGCGTGGGCAGTCTGAAGACTTGGCCATTAAAATTTATCCAAGGTGGGTGCTTGACGAGCTGCGCTAGCGCCAATTTTGCTTTCTTGCCCCTGTAGCAGATTCCAAATATTTTTTTTATGTCGATAGATTAAGAAAATACTCATGATACATCCTGCCCATAGATAATCGGTTTTGGTAAAAAACCATAAAACAACAGGTGTAAAAACAGCAGCAGTGAGTGCGGCTAGTGAAGAATAGCGAAATAACAATGCTGTTAATAACCAAATGGCAAAAAGACATAATGCAGTTGGCCAAGATAGAGCTAGTAAACACCCAAGTGCAGTGGCAACACCTTTCCCACCTTGGAAGCGAAAATAAATTGGATAGAGATGCCCAAAAAAAACAGCAAGAGCAATCCAATTTAATTCCATCGTATTAAAACCATAAAATTTTGCAAGCAATACAGGTATCACCCCTTTGATAGTATCGCCTAGCAATGCAATGATAGCAGCTTTCTTGCCACCTATACGCAAGACATTGGTTGCGCCAGGGTTTTTAGAGCCTTGCGTTCTGGGGTCTGCAAGTCCCATCAGTTTGCAAACCGCAATAGCGCTCGAGATAGAACCAAAAAGATAAGATAACACAACGCCAAGCAAAATATCTAAGTGCATATATTCAATGATTCCTTTAAAATAGATAAAAATTCAATAAGGCCTACATTATGTCAACAAATGCAAACAATCTCATCTGGATAGACCTCGAAATGACAGGTTTAAACCCCGACAAAGATCGTATTATCGAAATCGCAACTATTGTAACGGATTTTAATTTAAATGTATTGGCTGAAGGACCTGTTTTAGCTATTCATCAATCAGAGGAATTATTGCAAGGGATGGACGGTTGGAATACTAAGCATCACAATGAGTCTGGCTTGGTTGCGCGCATTCGCGAAAGTACGGTGACAGAAGCAGAAGCCGAAAAAGCCACGCTGGAATTTTTGAAGCAATATGTTCCCGCAGGCAAATCTCCAATGTGCGGTAACAGTGTTTATCAAGATCGCCGTTTTTTGTATCGTTATATGCCTGAGTTAGAAAGTTATTTTCATTACCGCTTAATTGATGTTAGTACAGTGAAAGAATTAGCATTACGCTGGGCGCCAAAGATTTATGCAGGTATGAAAAAAGAATCACGTCATCGCGCATTAGATGATATTCGTGAATCCATTGAAGAATTGCAATATTACAAAGGATATATGTTTAAGTAGGCGGTGTTGCATGGAAGAAAAATTACGTCCCATGATGATCTGGACATTGCTATGGTTGACTTCAGCGATTATTTTTGGCGTTTTGTTAGGGATTTATTTTCATCATACACAAGGCCCTGCAGTAGCCACCCAAAAAACACTAGAATATTTTTCAGGTTATTTGCTTGAGGAATCACTATCGGTCGATAATTTATTTGTTTTTTTAGTCATATTTTCACATTTTAAAATTTCTTTTGCGCACCAACGTCGTGTTTTATCTTACGGGATTATGGGCGCTGTTGTTTTGCGTTTTGCTATGATTGCGGGCGGTGTTTGGTTAATCACACATTTTCATTGGATGTTACATATCTTTGGTATTTTCTTGTTGTTAACTGGGATTAAATTATTTTTTGTAGCGGATAAAAAAGCAAGTTTAAAAAATAATGCGCTTTTAGAGTTTCTCAAAAAACATTTACGTGTCACGCAAGAATTGCACGGTAATCGATTTTTTGTGAAACAAAATCGAAAGTTATTTGTGACGCCTTTATTTTTAGTATTAATTTTTGTTGAATTGAGCGATATTATTTTTGCGATGGATAGTATTCCTGCTATTTTTGCTGTGACTAATGATGTTTTTATTATTTTTACATCGAATATATTTGCGATATTGGGGTTGCGTTCATTGTATTTTTTACTGGCGCATGCAGCCAAACGCTTTTATTATTTGAAATACGGTGTCGCATTAATCATCGTATTAGTGGGCATAAAAATGCTGATAGGGCATTGGATTCATATTCCCATTAGTTGGACATTAGCTTCTATTGTTATTATTTTATCAACGGCTATTACTTTAAGTGTGAGAAAAAATCATGCCTACTGAAAAATTAGATTTAAAACATTTTGAATATTGTCTCGCTAAACGACCTGCAGAATTTCATAAAGGTGATGCAGGTTATGTGTTAGTCATTGGTGGCGATTATGGTACCTCTGGTGCTGTGCGCATGGCAGCAGAAGCGGCATTGCGTGTAGGTGCTGGGTTGGTACGTGTTGTGACCCGCAAAGAACATGCTTTCGTGTTAAACATAGCATGCCCAGAAATCATGTGTCATGGTTTAAAAGATGTAAAAGAAATTATAAAATTAGCCGAAAAATCCGCAGTGATTGTGATAGGTCCAGGATTGGGACAGTCAGGATGGTCACGCAAAATATTAAAAACGACGTTAAAAATAAAAAAACCTATGGTTGTTGATGCCGATGCTTTAACTCTTTTGGCAGAAACACCTTATGCCAATCGAGATTGGGTGTTAACGCCTCATGCTGGCGAAGCTGCAACACTGTTGTTGCAAACAAGTGAGGAAATTCAAAAAGACCGCAAAACTGCAGTCAAAAAAATCCAATCGATATACGGCGGAGTTTGTGTGTTAAAAGGTTCTGGCACTTTAATTTTTTCCGAAGAAAGTGGTTTGTCCATTTGCGAAGCTGGAAACCCAGGGATGGCAACAGCAGGAATGGGCGATGTTTTAAGCGGTGTGATTGCTGGATTGATTGCACAAAAAATCCCGTTGGCCACTGCTGCCAGATTAGGGGTGTTGTTGCATGCAACAGCGGGTGATATGTCGGCTGAGGCACACGGGCAACGAGGTATGTTGGCAACCGACTTACTGCCCTATCTTAGAAAGTTGGTCAATCCAACATGTTGAAATATTGCGCTGATGAAAACGCATTGATGCGGATAGCTGCTAATCTTGCGAAAAAAATCGAAGAGGGCGCAATTATTTTTTTGCAAGGCCCTTTAGGTGCGGGAAAAACGACATTTGTGCGTGGTTTTTTGCAAAGTCTAGGCTATAAAGACGCTGTCAAAAGTCCAACGTATACTTTAGTCGAGTCTTACGCATTAGAAAATAAAATGATTTATCATTTTGATTTTTATCGTATTCAAGATTCTGCAGAATTAGATTTTATTGGGTTACAGGATTATTTTTATCCCGCTGCAATTTGTTTAATCGAATGGCCAGAATTAGGCAAGGGAAAGTTGCCTACGCCCGATATATCTTGCTATATTGAGCCTGTGTCAAACGGACGACAGTTAACATTAAAAGCTTACACTGCGCGTGGTGAGCAATGGATGAACAATGAAATCGATTTTTAAATTATTCCTTCTATTATTTCCACTGATTAGCTTTGCTGCGCCGATTAATGTGGAATCCATTAAATTAACTTCCTCTACGTTGCCTACGCGTTTAACCATCACATTGAATCAGCCAGCGGTGTATCGCGTGTTTCTGTTAGATCATCCGGATCGTTTGGTGATTGATCTTGATCGTGCAGTGTTGCATATCGCCATTCCGCACCTAGCCGATGAAACGATTAAAAGTTTTCGTAAAGGACAATTTGATCCTGACACTTTGCGCCTAGTATTGGATTTGCGTAAACCTGTGCGTTATAACCAATATTTCAAACCAAAAACACATGAATTTATTTTGGATTTATATCCTGTCACTGCAGCTGTTATCAAAAAAGAAAAAACAAAAATAATAAAACCTATCGTTGCGAAAAAAATCAAAAAACCAAAACCACGCGAAATTAATGTAGTGATTGACGCAGGACATGGCGGTAAAGACACAGGCGCAATAGGCGCTCATGGCTCGCTGGAAAAAAGCGTTGCCCTGAGTATCGCAGAGCATTTGGCAAATCGAATTAATCACGAAAAAAACATGCACGCTGTATTAACACGCGGAGGTGATTACTTTGTGCCGTTGCGTGATCGTTTATTTCTTGCGCGCAAAGATAAAGCCGATATTTTTATTTCAATCCATGCTGATTCATATACAGGTGCAGGTGATGCTCGTGGTGTTTCTGTGTTTGCTTTATCTGCGAGTGGCGCTAGCAGTGAAGCCGCACATTTATTGGCGGATAAAGAAAATAGTTCTGTATTAGGTGGTGTGCAACTGACTCATCTTTATGATCAAAGCCAAATGTTGCGTTCTGTGCTCATCGATCTTGCACAGACGGCGACGATTAACAATAGTGTGCGTTTAGGTAATAATGTGTTAGATGCTTTGCACCGAGTTGCACAGTTACATGATATCAGAGTAGAACAAGCGCCGTTTATGGTGTTAAAATCACCTGATATTCCTTCAGTCTTAGTTGAAATAGGTTTTTTATCGAATCCTAGTGAAGAGATACAATTAGACAACGTGCATTATCAAACACGATTAGCGAATGCAATCTTTGCAGGTATTTACGAATATATTAAGAAATCAACGACCACGAGTCCCACATGAAAATCCAAAAGCTTACACCCTTATTAGCCAACCAAATTGCAGCAGGTGAAGTCATCGATAGACCTGCATCCGTCGTCAAAGAATTAATTGAAAATAGTTTAGATGCAGGTGCTACAAAAATTGATATTGAGATTGAGCAAGGCGGTGTGCGTTTAATTCGCGTGCGCGATAATGGTTCTGGTATTGCAGCAAGTGATTTAGTATTAGCACTAGAAAGACACGCAACAAGTAAAATAAAAACCATGGATGATCTTGAAAATATTTTATCATTAGGCTTTCGTGGTGAAGCTTTAGCGAGTATCAGTTCTGTGTCACGTTTAGTGCTAACATCGGCGACCGCAGAAGGCGCAGGTTCAGAAATCACTGCAGAAGGTGTAGAAATGGCGCCTGTTATCACGCCTGCAGCACATCCACAGGGCACTACAGTGAGTGTGCAAGATCTTTTTTATAATACACCAGCACGTCGAAAATTTTTACGCGCAGAAAAAACCGAATTTGATCATATCGATGAAGTGGTTAAACGCATTGCTTTGAGCGCATTTCATGTAAGTTTTACTTTAAAACATAATCAACGCGTGGTTCGTCAATATCGTGCTGCTGCATCAACAGTGGAGCGTGCGCAGCGTGTTGCCAGTTTGTGTGGACAAGCCTTTGTGGACCAAGCGATTTTTTTAGAGACGAGTGCAACAGATTTAACATTGTCTGGGTGGATTGGTGCGCCTACGTTTTCGCGTAGTCAACCGGATTTACAATATTTTTATGTGAATGGTCGTATGGTGCGTGATAAATCCGTGAATCATGCGGTGCGGCAAGCCTATCAAGATGTATTGTATGGTGATCGTTATCCTACGTTTGTGTTATTTTTAGAAATTCCACCGCAATCTGTTGATGTCAATGTACATCCTGCTAAACACGAAGTGCGTTTTCGCGAATCGCGGTTGGTGCATGATTTTATTTGTCATCGTTTACAAGAAGCACTTGCAAAAGTGAGACCTGGCACCCATTGTGAGCATGATCACACAACACATCAATTAGAAACGGCTACTGTGACAGCAAATAAAGTTTCAGCTAATTATGTGCCGCCACCACAACAGTTTGCTATGCCATTCAAAGTGCGAGAACAAATGGCTGTGTATAATCAATTACACGAAGATGTTGTGTATAAACAAGAAATGCCAAAAACGGAAAATGTCATGCCGCCCTTAGGATTTGCCTTGGCGCAATTACGCAATATTTATATTTTAGCGGAAAACGCGCAAGGTTTAGTATTAGTTGATATGCATGCGGCGCATGAGCGTGTGATGTATGAACGCATGAAAAAAGATTTTTCTGAAAAAAAATCCATTGCGCAACCTTTATTAGTGCCATTAACCATTCAATTAAGTGAGCGCGAAGTGAATGCACTCGAACCGCGGTTTATTTTATTACAACAATTTGGCATGACACTAGAACGCATGAGTCAAGACACGGTGGTGGTGCGTGAATTACCTGAAATGTTACGCAACGGCAATGCGGAACAATTAATCCGTGATGTTGCTGCTGATATTGTCAGTCACGATGTGACTACGCGTTTAGAAGATGCGATGGATAAAATCTTAGGAACCATGGCTTGTCATGCCGCGGTGCGTGCGGCTAGGCATTTATCTATTCCTGAAATGAATGCCTTATTAAGAGCGATGGAAACAACAGATCACAGTGGTCAATGCAATCATGGTAGGCCGACGTGGATGACGTTGTCTATTCAAGAACTGGATAAAATGTTTTTGCGGGGGCGGTGAGGGGTTCCTTTCTGTGAGAGTATTTTTGGGAGAATTTTAAATCCTCTTTTGAAAAAGGCGTTGCTGCATAATTCCTCTAATGATATACGTCGTCCCGCGGCTTGTCCGCGGGATCCAGAGACTACTCGTCATTCCCGCATGCTCCTAGCGGGAATCTCCTGCTTATTGAGGTTTGTGCTAAACAGGAGATCACACGCGTAGCTCGGGATGACACAAGTATGCACTGGATCCCGCGGACAAGCCGCGGGACGACGGAGTCAAACGAATTGTGCAACAATGCCTCGAAAAAAGGCGGATTTTGAATATGAATATTACACCTCAATTAGCCATTTGCCTCATGGGCCCAACAGCTTCTGGCAAAACGCAATTGGCTGTGGAACTAGTGCAAAAATATCCACTGGAAATTATCAGCGTAGATTCTGCGATGGTTTATCGTGGTATGGATATTGGCACAGCGAAACCTAGCGCTGATATTTTAAAAATAGCGCCGCATCATTTGCTTAATATTCGTGATCCTCTAGATGCTTATTCGGCCGCACAATTTTGTGAAGATGCAACACGTGTGATGCAAGAGATTATTGCTCGCAAAAAAATCCCCTTTTTAGTCGGTGGCACAATGTTATATTTTCGTGCTTTACAACAAGGATTAGCAGTGATGCCTGCGAGCAATACAGAGTTACGTGAAAAATTATTTGCTGAAGGCGAACAAAAATCTTGGCCAGTCATGCATGCACACTTAGTTGACATTGATCCTGCAGCTGCAAAACGCATACACCCACATGACAGACAACGTATACAACGCGCACTAGAAGTCTATGCGCTCACTGGAAAAACGATTAGCACTCTGCACGATGATGCAACAAAAAATGCTACGACATTTTCATATATTAATTTTGCAATGACAACACCAGAAGATAGATCGTTGCTGCATGCTCGTATCGCCGAACGTTTTTCACAAATGTTAGCGCAAGGATTGATTGATGAAGTTAAAAAATTATTCGAACGTGGTGATCTATCTATCGATACACCCGCTATTCGCTCTGTAGGGTACCGCCAAGTCTGGCTTTATTTGCAGGGCAAACTCAGTTATGACGAAATGTGTGCCAAAGCAATTATTGCCACCCGCCAATTAGCAAAACGTCAATTGACTTGGTTACGCAGTTGGCCAGGATTGACTTGGATTAGTGCTGAAGAAAAAAGTCAGTTAACCGATTTGTTTGACACTGGTTAAACGAGTTATTATACTCGCCCCATGTAAAATTATTATAAGGCAGGAGCGGATATGGCTAATTCAGGATCAAGTTTTTCAACTACCGATATCATTCTTACAGGGGTAGGGGGTGCAGCAGGACTTCTTACAATTCTTGCATGTATTTATTGGAGATATTGTCGTGCGAGAGGCGTGGGTGAAACACAACCGTTGTTGTCATCAACAACACCGCCAAATAATGCACTTCGCAATGATGCTACTGTTTCCTCCTCAGCGCCACCTTCATCACCACCGCCTCCTCCAATAACGGCAACAAGTACATCCGTCAATGCAACGACTGATTCTTTACCCTTTTCTCCACCGCCACCACCACCTCCTCAGGCAACGAGTACACCTACACAGCCGTTAACAAATACAGTAGTCGTCAATGTAAATGGTACTGACCAGCCCGTTACGCAACCGGTTGTTGCAGATGTATTAAGTTTTATGAAAGCTTCTAACGTGCCTGTTACTAATGCTACGGTTGATTCTGCGGCTATTTTGCAAGAGATCAATAATTATATTAATAATGGAGATAAGGTGTACTTAGGAGATGCAAAAAACAGCGCAAGCAAATTATTGGCAGATTTAAAACCTCTCGAGACTGCAAGTTCTGGCGAAGTACCAGGGAAAGTGAAAAATCTGATTAAGTATATTGATTCTTGTATTACACTTTTGAGTAAATCTCTTCTTGATGGTGATGAACGATATAAAAAGTTTGGCTGTGTACTTTACAAGGTAACAGCGCTTCCTGATATAAAAGAAATGGGTGATAGAGGTATATCATTCAAAGCGGCTTATGTTCGTCTCCAAGATAATCTTTATTATGCTAAATCAAATGATAAAAATCCTGCATGGAAATGTGTAAAAACAAATGCGGCAATTATTCAAACAATTGACCAAGAGATGAAGCGTAACTCGATCCCTCTATTTTTACCTCCTGAAGACTTACAGAAGATAACATCATTGACAGGGCATAGTCATATTATGCATCAGTATCACGCGGCTTTGATATCTGCTAGAAAGAAAATTAAAGAAACTTTTAATTATGAAAATGTGAATTCTGTTGCTCAGTCACGCCAAAGTTCGCCGCCGAGTACGCCAAGGGTGGTGACGATGGTTAATATTTATTAATAAGATTCTCTCCTCACAGTGAGTCTCTTCGCTCGCAGATGTTGTTGCATTACTCCACCTCTCCCGCCGCTGTGGCAGTGAGAAATACAATACATTTCTGGCGGGAGAGGGTCGGGGTGAGGGCAAACGACGATTTTCCCTCACCCTAACCCTCTCCCGCTGTAAAGTTCATTTTACTTCATGATTACCAGCGGCGGGAGAGGGGATCGTTAGAGTGTATCCAAGCTTGTTCCAGTGACTTACCGCCATTCTTACCACCAAATGATAATTACCATCGTCATCTATTTTTTCTGCAACCACCGCTCCCATCTGATAGAGCTCAGCACGCAAACGTGCTTCCTGCGGTGCTAAAACAATTTCACGCTGCACAATATTTTTTGATAAGACAACTATCATCGCTTTTTTTAAAAAATCCAATCCTTTTTCTGCTAATGCTGAAACCCAAACTCGCGGTATTCCTGTCTCTTGATCTTGATCCAATCGTGGTTCAGTGTGTGCACACAAATCGATTTTATTATAAACTGATAATTGTGGCACCGAATCCGCATCAATACTTTTTAATACGTTATTGACCTGTGTAATATTTGCTTGGCGATTTTTATCATGCGCATCAATCACATGTAATAATAAATCTGCTTCTGCGACTTCTTGCAAGGTTGCACGAAAGGCTTCTACTAAATCATGTGGTAAATGACGGATAAATCCAACGGTATCTGCGATGATGACAGCGCCAATCTCAGAAAGTTCTAATCTTCTTAGTGTAGGATCTAACGTTGCAAATAATCGATGTGCAACATAAGTATCTGCGCCTGTCAGCTTATTAAATAAAGTCGATTTCCCTGCATTAGTGTAACCAACTAAAGCGACCGTTGGCATTAATGCTTTCTTGCGCGCGCGACGTCCTTGTTCGCGTTGTTTGCGTACTTTGATTAAACGTTCTGTTACTAATTTGATGCGAATACGAATTAAACGTCTATCCGTTTCTAACTGTGTTTCACCAGGCCCTCGTAAACCAATACCACCGCGTTGTCTTTCTAAGTGTGTCCAACCACGTACCAATCGAGTGGCTAAATGTTTCAGCATGGCTAATTCAACTTGTAGTTTGCCTTCAAAGCTACGCGCACGCTGGGCAAAAATATCTAGAATCAAACCCGTGCGATCGACTACACGGCATTTTAATAAACGTTCGAGATTACGCTCTTGCGCAGGAGTAAGCGCATGATTAAAAATAACAAGTTCGGCACGATGTAAACTGACTGCATGACAAATTTCATTTGCTTTGCCAGAGCCTACAAAGTATTTTGATTCGGGTGCTTGACGTGTGCCCGTAATAGTCTCTATCACATTTGCTCCCGCAGAAACTGCAAGTTCTTGAAATTCCACCAAGTCTTCTTGCATGTTTTCTGTGGGAAAATAAATGTGAACTAAAACAGCACGTTCACCACCTGTAGGACGATCGATCAATGAATACTATTCTTCTTTGTCAGAATCAGATGATGGAGCAGCACTAGCGCCGTTATTACCACTGCCACCATGACCATAATCCATAGGCGAAGCTACATTACGGGAAGGGACGACAGTTGATATCGCATGTTTATAAACCATTTGGCTAACAGTGTTTTTCAGTAAGACAACAAATTGGTCAAAGGATTCAATTAAGCCTTGCAATTTGATACCATTGACGAGATAAATTGAAACAGGCACTTTTTCTTTGCGCAGTGCATTTAAAAAAGGATCTTGTAGTGATGGCCCTTTTGTCATTGTTTATTCTCCATTTTATAAAATTATTCAACACGTTGAGGATACCGAAACTGACGAAATGGCGCAAGATTTTTCACAATAGGGTGGCGGTTTAATTTGAACTATTTCGCATGATGGGTTAAGCTAGCTGCGAAATGATCATTATATGAACTTATTACTATGGGAAATACACGGCTAACTAGAATTTGCTCTGTTTGCGGCACACAAAAGCCGCTGTCTGCTTTTCTAGAAATTAGCAGTGACAGAGGCACAACGTACGGCACGATTTGTGCTACTTGTCGTGGCGCAGGTTTGGGCAAGCCAGGGGTAAAAGATACGGATGATGCGAGTACTAGTCGTACCCATTTTAACATTGATGCCAAAGCCCGTTACCAAATTGAATTAGAACAGAATCGTCTAGCGAAAGCTGCAAAAGAATCACACTTAGATGAACTCAAGAAACGCGAAAATATCACGGAAGACAAAACAGAACGTTCTGAAGTCTTAAAAAAAGCAGAAAAAGATTTTCGTGAAAGACGTTTAGGCACGACCCTTACCCATGATTTTTTAAAAACAGCTGCTAGTAAAGAAGCTGCTGTTGTCGCTACTCGAGTTGCACAGGCAGACTCTATTTTTTCAGAAAAAAAACGACATGGTGAAGTCACGCAGCGTAACATGGAGCAAGGTAATCGCGAAGAAGCGCGTAAGTCTGCCACAGACTTAGGTGAGGGATCTTTTATTGATACTGCACATACTTACGAAGAAAGATTTCAAGGCAGTGAGGTCAACAAAGCATTGAGAACAAGGTTAGGAGAAGGTAGCGCATTCATGCGCAACCAATCACAACGTACGCGTGCAGCAAATTTATTTAATGTCGCATCAAAAGAAACTGGCCCGCGAACAGATCCTACTGTGGATTATGTCAAAGAACATTTAACCCCAAGATCGCCGGGGGTGAAGAAGTGACGTGATGTTCCTCGCGCAAGCGAGGAACATCACGTCATCCCGAGCGTAGCGAGGGATCTCCTGCTTAAGCAGAAGTTCCTCGCGCAAGCGAGGAACATCACGTCATCCCCGCATGCTCTTAGCGGGGATCTCCTGCTTAAACAGGAGATCCCTCACTTCGTTCGGGATGACACAGTCTCACGCAAAGGCTTGAGGGGTGTTTAAATATTTATGCAACAACACCTTTTATTTTTTTATAAGCTCTCCCGCCGCATTTAACACATACTCTTGCCCATGGTGAGTAAAACCCTGAATATTTTTAAAAACAAGAGCGCCTTCTTTAATTTTAATTAAAGGATTTCCTAAACTGTCTTTTAGTGCTTCGTCGTTAGGCGGCAAAATATCTTCTGGTTTAACCAGAATCGTAAGATAAGCATGTTGTGTTTTATTGCTTTTTAAGTGTAGAAACGAATCAATAGCATTTTTATCCGCATAGATTGGCCGATTGAAGCCGAATTCACGCAATAATTTAGCGGTTAACATATTTTGCCAGCTGCGTAACATGATACCTTGTGCATTATAAAGATGAATATAGATAGGCACGTTGGTATCAGATTCTATGGTGATTGTTTCCGTAACAGTGGTACTCGTAGCAAGATGGTTTTTTAAGGTGGTGGACAATGTTTGCAATTGCTCGCGAATAAAACGAAATTTATTTTCTATATGATATTTCTCGCGTAACTCGCTATCACGTTTAATGATATTATCAATATGATTCAGCAATGTTTCGATTTGCTGCTGTGAATTGCCAGGCATTTGTTACTGTCCTCTATGCGTTGTGCGTATCAATTGCCGTAATTTCTTTTTGAATATAATCGGCTATTTCTAATAAATATAAAATGGAGTTGGCAGGTTTTTCCTGTTGTTGTAAAGGGGCTGCATTTTGCAAACCATTTGCTAAATGAGTTGCGTAAGTAGCGATTTGATGCAGCGAATTTTTAGTGATGACAAGATCAGGAATCATGGTGCGGTGCCTTGTTACGTTCTATCAAATAATGCCGGCGCTGTAAATAAGCATCACGCATGAAAACATATTTGTCGACAGCAGCTTGCTCAAATACACTTTGAAAACGCAGTAAATCCGCTCGCTTAACCACCAAACCAAAACCATACAAACTATAACGAAAGTTAATAGGATAAATACGTGGATAAATGGTCAGATACTGGTAGTTGATAGGCCAGGCAAGACCATCTCTGAAAGTCGTGGGCCCCAAAAATGGGATGACAAGATAAGTTGAGTTTGACCATCCCCAACGTGCAAAAGTCAGGCCTAAATCTTCCACATTTGGTTTTAAGCCAATATGTTGAGCAACATCAAAAAATCCAACGATTCCCACCGTAGAATTAATTACTAATCGCCAAGAATCATTCGCTAAATTATAGAAATTTAATTGCAACAAATCATTTAACACAGTTGGAATAGTATCAATATTACCGAAAAAATTACTGAAACATTTTGCTACGGGT
>LSTE01000092.1 GCA_001644445.1 Gammaproteobacteria bacterium SCGC AG-212-F23 | reverse complement strand
TTTTACCCTGAAAAAAAGCCTGCGGCTGCGGCTCAAAAGTCACAGCTAGCGCAGTGATACCTAATGCGATCGCCCTATCTTTCGCCAAATGCATTAACCTGGTATGCCCTCGATGTACACCATCAAAATTCCCTATTGCAATAACACAAGCAGTTTGTGCAGGTTTGAGCGAATATAAGCCACGAATTAACTTGCTCACTATTATCGTCTCACAAGATAAATAATTGATTATACGCGGATACTTAGGGTTCTCAAGCAAGAATGACGAAACCTAGAAAGGGTGCTACACTAAATGTATTAGTAGCAAATAGAAGTACGTGGGATTTTATGAAATCAACTCAAGTGGCAAGTGAAGCTAAAGCAATCTTCGTAAGCTCGACGGCAAAAATGGCAAAACTCTTTGCCAAGAGCCACGCGCAAACAGCACTCCACGCAACAGAAACAGATATGCCTAAGGCGCACGATCTCTACAGCCGCCAAGGTCATTTGATTTTACAAACCATGATAGAAGGTTCCATTATACAACATCTTCCGAATAGTGAAGTAACCCACGCTGAAATTGAACAAGCTTTGAGTGCATTGAAAGAACGAGATGCCAACCGCGTATTATTTACTGAACGATTAAAAGCATTAGATCAAACCACTGCAAAAGAAGGCGGATTGGAACGCGCAAAACGTTTGCAAGAAACGTTTGCTATCGTAGACAACGATGTGCCAAGGATTTTTAATGTAGTGCTTGCAGAAATAAAATCTAGCGGTAAAGCTTCGGACATTTTAGATAAAATTAAAACGAACGCAGAAAAACGCATCGCTGAAAAAGAACGCTTGCTCGCCAAAATAAGCACCGACAGAACCCCAGTAGCCAATCAACTTGCACGCATCGAACAAGAATACGATACTCTAAAAACGCTAGTCAGCCCTAAACAATTGCGCCAAAGTGAAAAAGGCCAGGCTGAACGTAAAATATCTGCGCCTACTTCTGGTATGAAGTAATTTAGAAATCCTTTTTTTCAAAAGATGCTATTGCGTAAATTTTCTGATGATATATGTCGTCCCGCGGCTTGTCCGCGGGATCCAAGCGCCATCTCGTAACTTGAGGATTTTTCTAGCTACTCACTGGCACCAACACATCTTTAGGCCTCACTCCAACTACCCACAAACTTACTAAATAAATCACCACCGCAGAAACCGATAACACGATCAAATGCCAACAACGCCATTGCCAATCTTGCATGACCCACACCTGCAAATCACCAACACTCCACCACAAAAAAACACCTAGCACCGTATTCACAAACAATAAACGCAATCCAAAAATTCCCCAACCTTCACGCGGCACATATAAATTTCTTGCGCGTAAAAAATAAAATAAACAACCCGCATTCAATACCGCAGACAATGATGTCGCCAATGCTATTCCTGCATGTTTCAACGGCCAAATTAAAATTAAATTTAATACCATATTCGAAATCATGGCTGCGATACCGATTTTGACGGGTGTACGTAAATCTTGTTTTGCATAAAACCCTGACGCTAGAATTTTCACTAACATAAAAGGCGTAATTCCAATAGCAAACATGCTTAAACTTTTTTGCGTCATCAGCACTGCACGCGCATCAAAATGTCCATGTTGAAATAACGCACTGATTAAAGGCCCCGCCATCACACCTAATACGACTGCAGCCGGCACACCAATTAACAATACACAACGCAATGCCCAATCAATCGTGAGAGAGAAATCTTTTTCAGATTGCGCTGCATGATGACGCGATAAATGCGGCAAAATCACTGTAGAAATTGCTACACCAAATACACCTAACGGAAATTCCATCAAGCGATCTGAAAAATACAACCACGACACGCTACCAACTATAAGAAACGACGCAAACAAAGTATCCAGCAATAAATTAATTTGCCCAACCGATACACCAAATAATGCTGGCACCATGAGTTTTAATACTTTTTTGACACCGTCGTCGCTAAAACAAATTTTAGGTCGCGGCATTAAACGCATATTTTTCAAAAAAGGAATTTGAAATAATAATTGCACCACACCCGCAATAAAAACACCCCACGCTAACGCCGTCACTGGCACTACCATGTGTGGTGAAAGCCAAATGGCTGCTGCTATCATACTCAAGTTAAGAAAAACCGGCGTAAACGCCGCTACCCAAAACCGACTATACGTATTCAAAATAGCGCCAGAAAATGCAGTCAACGAAATCAATAATAAATAAGGAAACGTCACCCGCAACATAGTCACAGTCAAAGCAAAACGCTCACCCTGTGTTGCAAACCCAGGCGCAAAGACTCGCACAATCCAAGGCGCAAATACGACACCCAATATCGTGATAATCAGTAAAACAAAACCCAAGGTACCTGCAATGGCATTGATGAAATTTTGCACTTCTTCACGTGATCGTTGTTTTTGATATTCGGATAAAACAGGCACAAATGCTTGTGAAAAAGAGCCTTCCGCAAACAATCGCCGCATAAAATTGGGAATACGAAATGCCACTGAAAACGCATCTTGCCCCGCTGTTGCGCCAAAAAATTGCGCCATTACCATATCACGAATAAATCCAAAGACTCGTGAGACCATGGTCATGCTAACAACAACAGAAGTGGACTTAAAAAGGCTTTTGCTCATGGGCGAAAATTCTAGCACAGCCCATTAAAGATTGACATCTTTGCGAGAAATCGTCATCATGACCGGCTTTCGAGTCATAGATTGTTTTTGGAGGAATCCCTTGGCAAATATTAAGTCAGCAAAAAAACGTGCCCGACAGGCAGAAAAACATCGTCAACACAACGCGAGCATGCGTTCCATGGTGCGCACCTATATTAAAAAAGTGTACGCCGCCATCGCCGCCCAAGATAAAAAACAGGCCGAAGAAAGCTTCAAAGCCGCTGTCCCTGTCATCGACCGTATGGCTGGCAAAGGATTACTCCACAAAAATAAAGCTGCTCGTCATAAGAGCCGCTTAAGCGCCCAAATCAAAAAATTATCTGCCACTGGCGCTGCTGCAACAACCACCAAAACCCGCGGCAAGACCAAAGCTGCAAGCTCTGCTGCAGAATAATCTCCCTCTCCCGCCATAGGTAATGAAAAATAAAATGAACTGCACAGCGGGAGAGGGTTGGGGTGAGGGCAAACTATAACCAAGCCGTTTTTCACATTCTAGGAAACTTCATGAAAAACAAATGGATATACTTTCTTTTATTACCTTACTCCACCGCCAGCGTCGCGTTATTTTGCCCCGGCAATTTCAACCAAATCAATCTAGGCGATACTACCGCCCAAGTCATCGCCCAATGTGGCAAACCCGACGAAGAAAAAACCACTAAAGTAGAACCCACCCAACCACAAGAATGGAATTACTATATGGTTGCAGATCCTAGCAATTCTAGCCCACAGGGTTCATTGAAAATGTCTGTCGCCTTCGACGCCAACAAAAAAGTAGTAAACATTACCGTAAACGGCACCAGCTTAGTTTCCACTACACTTTGCGGTGGTAATATAGGTGGTGGTTATGCTGGCGGCAACAATATCCAACTCGGCGACACATCCGATACCGTCAAAACCAATTGCGGCAAACCCATGTTCATCAATCAAAACACAACCCCCGCCGACACCAGCCAACCCACAACCCCCGCAACAGAATTAACCGAATACAAATACCACAGCACACCACCCACCACATTAATTTTCGAAAACGGCAAACTCAAAGAGCGGAAATAAATTATCAATGTTTATATGATGCTTCTATCGCCTTTTCTTTTAAATATACTTCATATGTTGGATTGCAAGCATACAAATAGGAATCACAACCCTTTTTTGTTTTTATTTTTTCGAAAATCCAATGATATACAGCTTTTTCAACTCCGTTTTCTTTCTTATGTTCATAATTTACGAAGTCTCCTGCTAAGCAAAAATCATTTAATATATTTCAGCGGCAAAGCTGTTTTTTCAATAATATTGCGCACCACAAAACTAGAATGAACGCTATTTACGCCGTTGATTTGTGTTAATTTATGTAATAAAAAGGTTTGATATTCATTAAGACTTGGTACTACGACTCTCAGCATGTAATCTGCTGATTGGCCTGCAATTAAATAACATTGTAATACTTCAGGCGAAGATTCCATCATTTTTTCGAAATGGCTCATGATTTTAGGATCATGATTCTTCAGTCCGATTAAAATAATAATAGTTAATGACAGTCCGATTTTTTCAGGATTCAGCAATGCTGTATACCGATCAATATATCCTTCTTCTTCTAATTGATTCACCCGACGCAAACAAGGTGATGGCGATAATGACACCTTGTCTGCTAATTCTTGATTACTGATGCGGCCATTATCCTGCAATGCCTCAAGAATTCTTTTGTCTATTTTATCCATAGCATTTTCTCCTAAAATTTAACGTTTTAATAGAATAATATGCTAATTATATCATGATTATCAGGATTATAGCAATCATTCACCTCATAAAGTTCGTTACCATAGAAATTGATCAAATGAATAATTATTGGAGAATACTATGCTTACACAATCAACCGCTGACTCTAGTGATCATAAACGCTCAGAGGTAACCCCTTGCGATTTTAAATCACAAATAAACAACTATGCTAGCTATGCAAGCAAACCTCCTAATTATATTCCAAAAAATATCTTTTTCATTTGGATTGGGGATGATATTCCAAGCTCAGCCAATTCTTCTGGGAAGCGACCTTATTTCAATAATATTACAAAAGCTAAGCACTATAATCCATATGCCACAGTGCAATTATTTGTAGCCAAGAAAAAATTAGGGAAAAAATGGGATTCAATAAAATATGAATGTGATCTATATAATATTGAACTGCGCGATATTGAAACCTCCTGCGATTCTTATCTTAACTATGATATCGTGATGGAATTAATGAAAAATAAAGAAAATTATGTATGGGCAAGCGATATTTTGCGCTTATCTATCATGGAAAAAGAAGGCGGATATTATGTAGATACTGATTTTGTACCGTGTGGCCCTATCGATTTTAAACAGATAGCAACATATGGTTTTTTTCAATATTACCCTGATGAATCTGAAAAAATAGCTGATTTTAGCTTTCATGCAGCGACCAAAAACCATATGGTTTTTAGGTATGGATCTGTGATAGCACGATATTTTTACAACTGCGTGCAAGAGCAGATAGATACACGTGGAGTAACACCGGAATGGTTAACAACAAAAAGTTGGGAGCTCAGACATTATGTGATATGTAGATTATCAGGCAGATCAATCTCACACTTGTTACAACAGACGAGTCTTCAGGAAATATCACGCTTTGGCCACTATATTATGGAAAGACGCCATGGCAGCGAAATTATAGAAAAAGTATTTGAACCAAAATATGACAATACTTGGTTAGATGGTTATCCAAGCGATCATACTCAAACTGCCGATACGCGCTTACGAATAGATGCGGTACGTTGCGGATTTATGATATTCTATCAAAAAGCTGTCGATAAGATCACAGAAGATTTTTTAGTGAAAATGGAAAAAGAATATTTTCATAGCAGCAATAAGCAAGTAGCATTACCTATTATTGCGCCTGTAGTGCCGACAACAATATCATCTATAACAAAATCTGAATTAGATGCTAAGATGATAAAACCAATTCCTGGTAGTCATACTGCGCCTAAACACCCCACTATACCGGGAAAAACCACGGCAAAACCTTCATCTGCAAGCAATGTAGTTACAAGAGATCATCTGTTTTATCCTGCTGTGGTTACCGCAGCTGGTATAATAGCAGCGGTGTCTTATAAAATTTTTGGTGGAACATCGCCAAGTAAGTAGGAAATAAATGATATTTTATAGAATTTAATTCTAATATTATATATATAATTAGAATATAATTTTAAGAAAATGCTATATAAAAGAATTTTAGCAATCATTTACTAAAGCAACTACGTTAGAATGAAATTAATGATTCAGCTGAATCATTATTTAATTAACTAACTTTTGGAGGAATATTTTATGTCTATATCAAGATTTTTTGCTGCAACCAGTAAAATGGCTAATGACATCGGCGCTCGCGTCAAGAAAATCACTGATAAACCATTTTATGGATACAATATGTATACTGGAAAATACGAAGCTACAACTGTAGGTCACGTTATGATAGGTGCTGCAGGCACTGGTATAGTGTATGGCATAGGCGGTGCATATTTTATGTATGCTGATAAAAAACAGCATAAGACACCTGTTGCCACAACTCAACCTACATACAAAAGTCCAAGGATAGGATAAAGTGATCGATAATATCTGGGCAGTTAAATAAAATTTTTAGCTGCCTGTTATTTTGAATGGATTTATCTTGTAAAAACGTTATTGCATAAATATTCTTTCTTAAGCGGGAGATCCCTCCCCGCATGCCTTAAGCGGGGATCTTCATCTAAACAGATAAATTCTCATGCGGGGATAACGGGATGTGCCTCGCGGGGTGAAGAAAAATCCCCGTACAATAACAGGTTGATGACGAGAG
>LSTE01000091.1 GCA_001644445.1 Gammaproteobacteria bacterium SCGC AG-212-F23 | reverse complement strand
CACAGGTTCACCCACATTGACTGTTAATGCCGCTGACTTAACGGCTTCATTGAATTTATCAAAAATCTACGGAACAAACGATCCTACAATTTCAGGTATTAGCGTTCCCTTAAGCGGAGTCATCAATCGCACGGTGGCAAGCTGGAATGGTAATGTTGTGGTGAATGATACTGGAAACGTTACGTTAGGTGTTTCAGCATTACAACGTGCAGTGGGTGAAACGATTGGAACCTATAATATCACAGGACATACGTTTACTGCACTGGCAGGTAGTGCTGCGGGTAATTACATTGCCCCAAGTGGTTTCACGGGCACACCGAGTTTAGCAATCGATGCAGTGACATTGTCTAGCACAATTAACAATCTTTCTAAGACATATGGAATAAATGACCCATCAGCATCGAGTATTGGTGCGGTGTTAAGTGGAGTTGTGCAAAACACTACAGTGATCGATTGGAACAATGTCCACACATTAATTAATGATAATGTTTCAACAACACTGGCTAGTTATGGACGAGTATCGGGAGAAAATGTGGGTAGTTATGCGATTAATTCAGTGACATACAGTGCGTTGAGTGGTAGTGGATCGGGAAATTATCTTGCACCTACCTCATTTACAGGTAATCCAACAATGAATATTTCCCCTGCACAATTAACGATTACAGGGAACAATGCGAGCAAGACAGCAGGTCAATCTAATCCTGTCTTTACATATTCACAATCGGGCTTAGTGAATGGCGTGGTGGATGGCATATCGATTAACGATGTGATTAATGGAGCATTATCAGCTGTAAGTGCACAAACACCGGGAAGTTATCCAATCTCATTGGGTAGTCTCACTGCGGGTAATAATTATAATATTACCTACATAGGTGGTACTTTAACAGTTCTACCAGTCTCCAATTCTTCAGTGATATTGCCTATTGATAATGTGCCGTTGAGTTTTAGGGGTGATGTTGGTTTAGTTGCACAAATACTTTTCTCGACATCGAATTATTTAGGAAGCCAAGGGCCAGCTGGTACACAAAATAATTCTGGAAATCCAATTACTGTAAATTCAAATCTAAATACATTATTTCAATATAATGTAACAGCAACTGCTAATACAAAACCATCTAAATATCAAAACAGCAATTGTGTGAATGTCGGTACTTTCATATCGATTTGTCAATAATCATTTAACTAAACTGATGTTTTTGGAATAAGCTTAGTGGTTTCTGTGTGCGTAAGATCCAAGAAAATAAGTAATGCTAATTGTTCAGGTTCACGTAGTTTTTCAAAGTAACCATCTTCAAATAGTTTTCTTGCATGTTTTTTTATATTAGCAATGGGAATCAGCGTTTCAATAGCACTTACATATTTTCCCCAGTCACTATCTTTTTGAGAAAAAGTTATTGTTTGCTGAATAGGTGTTTCTAAAGCAGAGCATAAAAATGCGATAATGCCTTTGTCTGTTTTTGTTAAAGATTCTACGTAATTCCTGCATTCATATTCATCTCCCCATTTTTGCCAGGCAAGAAGAATAGAAAATAATTTTGGATGTTCGGCAAGTCGACCTGATGCTTCCCACACTTTAATTTTTTCAATAGCTAATTTTTTTAGTTCAAATAAATTTTCAGGTGATAGATTACGATGTTCTACTGGTAAATAAGTATCTTCTGTTTCCTGGTGTTCGCGATTTTGCTCAGAAAGTTCATGTATAATAATATATAAACTTTTGGTAGATGATGAAATAGCTTCTTTTAAAATAGCAGCACGCTCATCACTTGTTTTAAAGCGTTTTAACAAATGATGACATATTCTGTGTATGTGCATAGGAGTATTAAATGAAAGTAATGTCGCTTGTCCTTGCGGAAACAAGTCACCATCATCCAATATAGCGCTTACGACGTTACTAATATTGTTAGTAGGAATAGAAGAAAGAAAATCTGTATCTAATTGATCTAAAAATTTTATTATTTTATCATCCTGGTTTAATCTAGCTAACGCTTCAGAGAATAGTATTCTATTTGAGGTTTGCTGTAAAATAGTCGTCATTTCAGCGTCAGGGATATGACCTTGAGGTATAGATAATCTGAAGTAAATATCAAAAGTATCTGGACTGCAAATTCGAAGATTTTTTCTGGCAATTTCTTCCGAATGATAAAAATGAGTAGTTATTTCGTAAACGTTTAACAACCGTGGAAAAAGTTGTATTAAAAAAATCTTTAGCTTTTCATATGAGCATGTCTTTGCTCGGTTAATGATTTCATCACAACGTAGACGATCTTTTTGTGCAGCATCTTTATCAAGGCGGTAAACAGTATCCATAAGATCAGTAAATAAATCTTTGTTGTCTCGAATGCCATAATAAACATCCGGTTCAAATACGCCAATGGCAGTTATTGCAAAAAAATCAACTGGATTTACCACTTCTTTGATGCGTAAAAATCCAAAACTTAAAGTATTTACATAGCGGGTAATGTCTCTGCAATTGGTGAAAAGATCTTTCAATAAAGAATAATAAAGCTCTGTCCAGTATGCTTTATTCCAAGTTTCTGTAGATAATGTTTGAATTATTTTATTTAAACGATCAAATAAAATATTTTCAAGTTCTTGCTTTGCAATGGGTGTGACATCAAATGGTAGTTGAATAATTTTATCTATATATTCAGTGCCGCCGCTACCTTGTAAATGATTTATCGTGCGAATAACTTGTTCCTTGTCGCATGAAAGTAAATATACGGTGTTAGAAAAATCGCCGATAGATTTCACGATTTGAAAAATTTCTCTCACTTCTTGTTCTTGGATTCTGGAGATGTTATCGATAAAAATAATGAATTTACGTTTTTGCTGGGTTAACAACGCATTTAATTCTGCTTTTACCTGGGTTAAATCACGGCCTGATTCCCAACCGTAGTAATCTTTTTTGAATCCAGAAAACTTTGGGCGAAAAGAAACAGGAATAGGTTTGTGGGTAAAATAGGAAATATAGAGTTCAAGAAGATAAATAATTTTTTTCGAATGTTCAAACTCAGGAAATTGCCATATTTCGGAACTAAGCCGTCTAAAAAAACTATAGATTAACTGATTTTGCCCAGAGTAACTCCAAGGGCTAAAATTTAAAATAATAGGTTTTTCTTCATCCAGCATGTTACTGCTAGCTGCGCGAAGTTCTTCTAGGGTGAGATTGATGATAGACGTTTTGCCAACACCCCAGCCGCCAAATAATCCAATCACTAGGCTTTCAGGATATTTATGGTCTAACATACAACGTGCGAGGTATTTTGCAAAAACAGTACGTCCTAGTTTGTCTTGCGCACTGCTAAGGATAGGGCGATCAGCGTCAAACAAGGTACTCTCCCTGTAAAAATAGAGCTTATGGTATGATGATACGTTATTTTGTAGGGTTCAGTCCATTACTTATAAGCAACAACAGTCGGAAACATTTTTGCCTCATCATAGATAAACTGAATATTTTTGAATCCCACAGTGCTAAGTTGTGTCCGTGTTTGTTCTGTCGAACGAAAGCATTGGAATTTGGCATCA
Organism: Gammaproteobacteria bacterium SCGC AG-212-F23; assembly: GCA_001644445.1. Taxonomy (GTDB): domain Bacteria; phylum Pseudomonadota; class Gammaproteobacteria; order DSM-16500; family DSM-16500; genus SCGC-AG-212-F23. The sequence continues at coordinate 3,039 of LSTE01000091.1, read as the reverse complement.
ATAATATCGGCAAATAAAATTTTCTGTAATAGTAAATGTTGTTGATTGATTTTTGTCATTTCCCATTCACAATTATCTGTTAATATCGGTGGTGGTGTTAAAAAACTTGTAACTACTTTCCCACCTGGTTTTAATGCGTTATAAAAATTATGATAAAGTTTCTCTACTTTTTTATCGTCAGGTTCATAGATAGATAATCCATTACTTGATATCAAATCAAATTCATTGTGAATATCCAAGTGCCAGGCATCTCGTTGGATCAGTTTGATAAAGTGGTTTAGTTTTTGTTTATCACCAAGCGACATCGCATCTTGCAAAGTTTCTGCATCATAATCAATGCCTGATAAAACAATATGATTGATATGTTTGAAATTTAAATATAAAAGTTCACCCATCATACCGCAAGGAATACAGGCTAAATTCGCATCATCTTTCACACATTTTTGATTTTCTTTTAAAAAGATTTCAAATCGTTGCTGAGTTGCCAACATCGTCGGTGCGCAATTTAATAAAAAATTTTCTAATTCAGAAAAAGCATCACCGCGATTATTTTTTCTTGTTTTTCTACCGAACCAAGGATGTGTTAACATATAGTGAGTCCAATAACCATTGATGCCTTGGTTTTGTAAAAGAAAGCATCCAAAATCAAATTGACTCAATTGTTCTAATAATTCAAGCTGGCGTTTTACGGTGACATAAGGCTTGTCGCCTTGTTGTTTAATTCGTGTAGCAGTTTTTTCTAAAATTGTCTGAATTGAGCTTGGTGAAATATTGTGAGAAATTAAGCGGTCTCTTTGAATTAAGTCTTCCATGAAGTTTCCCCAATTATATTTTCAAATAATTGATGAACTGATTGATTGTTTTCCCAGTTTCTCATAAAGCGAACTATGTCTTTTTTCATGCGTTTCATTGCGCTTGTCGGAGAACGATGTTCACGCATGCCATCTAAATCAATAATAATTGGTTTGTGATGAGAGATTAAAATGTTTGTCATTTTGAGATCATTATGCGAAAGACCGATAGAGGCAAGATGTTTGAATAACTCAATAATTTTTTTTGCTATTTCAGAAAATGCAGGATTATTTTTGTCATATAATGAAAAATATTCACCAATATGTATGCCAGGAACATGTTCCATTAGAAAATAAGAATGTTGAGATAATCCCCAAAATTTTTTTTCAATTAAAGCAATTGGCTTAGCAGTTGCAATTCCCATAAGATATAAATAATGCGATAAACGCCAGGATTTTGCTGCTCGCGTAGGACGAAAACGACGTCTCAGCCAATGCCATATATTTTTAATGTTATAGCGTTTAACTACGAAAGAATGATGATCAAAATGAGTTTTTACGACGGTTGAGCTGCGTCCATCTTTTAAAATTTCAGTTTGCGAGGATTGAAAAATAGCGTCAGGATGTTGAAAAAACTCTATTAAACTGTTTGATTGATATTCGCGATTAAAAATAACCAAATCATTAGCCGAATTTTTGCAAAAGTAAGTAGAACAACTGCGTGTAATCTTTTTTTGAAAACGTTCCCAGCGTTTTTTTTGGTGTTTAGCATAGGCTTGATTTAAAAAATGTATTTCTGAGTACTGTAAGTTCCAGCCACGAGCATTAATATAAGTGGTAAGCAGCGATTCTCGCAGGAGTTCATGACCAACACCTAACTGCGAGAAAAAAAGCGCGAGATGATCTAAGCTTTCTTTTTTGCTTAGACGATCATGAAGTTTTTTAATATCACTACCATCGAGCGTATAAATTTTATTGTTGGCAATTAGAAAATTTTTAAAATGTAAATCGCGTTGTAGTATTCCTAAAACGTGCTGAGTGGCAAGTTCTAAAATGATAGCATGCAGTAAAGGTGTTATTTCCTCGCTGTCCGATTTTTTTTGCCAAATTTCTTCAAGCGTGTTTGCATTAAGAATGCGTTCAAATATTAAGATTTGAATACGTTGTTGTTTAGCCGTGCCTTTATATATCAATTTGGGTGTAGGGACAGAAGAAGAGATAAGTGCATCAACGCCTAAAGTGTCACGTAGCGCATGTCTACTGGCTTTTCGGCGCTCGTAAAATAATTTAGCTACGACAGGTTGATTGCCAAACATTCCATAGGCGACTAAGCGTTTTCCTGGAATGATGCGAATAACTTTCTCAGCAACAAAATGTTTATCTGTATCCGATAAAGACAGATGAAAAGGAGCTGATATATTGCGATCAGCGTGATAAAGAGTATGCCATGAAATTTCTTCCGCATTATGTAACATGTTTTTGATATAGCCGGTCTCCATGTTGTTTGACCCTTCTCCAAAAAGAATTTTCTTTGTTAAAAATGTCGCGTAATGGTGCTTCTCGGTACGCTTTGATGAAGTGTAATAGATCTTGTCTACTGAGAGCAATGTTTTTGCTTGAAAAATATAATCCAGCTAAATCTTTTATTCGCCAACGATTGGGTACGGCCGTACGAATACCAGCGCGATGTAAGTCAATTAAAAATAGCTCGTTATCATCGGTTAATAAAAAATGACAAAGATAAAAATCCCTGTGATTTATGCCCGCATTATGCATACATTTTGCTATATTGGCTACTTTTTGAATCAGGGCGCGTTTTTCATTTAGCGATGGAGGGGTTGTTGCCCAGCGGCGAGTGTAATCTTCAAGACTGATATGGTGTGGTAATGTGCGAGTCATAATAAAAGATTGAATTCGCGCTGGATTACAACCTTGTAGACCATAAGCGGTAATTTCGGGTACAGAAATATTTATTTTTTGTAAATGCCGGATGGCTTGCCATTCATTTTTTGCGCTTAATACGGGTAATTTAAGTTGTAAAAGATTTTTAAAAATTTCTCTCCAGCCTATACCGAAATGTTTTTTTAAAAAATATGATTTTTGATTTAAAATAATTTTTTGCGTAGACCGATTTTCCAATTCACGAAATACTTCACCATGGGTCTGCATGATTTCAGCAAAAGGATTTTTTTTTGTAGAAAAATAAGGTTTAAGTTCTTCTGATAATTCAAGATGCACGATAATTATT
>LSTE01000090.1 GCA_001644445.1 Gammaproteobacteria bacterium SCGC AG-212-F23 | reverse complement strand
ATCTGACGTAACACGGAGACTTGCCAGACGGCGGCGTCGGCGCATTCGCGGCCTACGTGGCCTTTGTGGCCGCCGACGCGGGCTTTGGCTTGGTCTAGGTTCATGGTGGTTAATACGCCGAAAATGACGGGGAGATTATGCGTTAAAGCAACTTGTTGGCAGCCTTGACTCACTTGTTCACAAACGTAATCAAAATGTTTTGTTTCACCGAAAATGACGGCGCCTAAACAAATAATCGCTTCGAATTTTTTGGTAAGTGCTAAACGTTGTGCGGCTAATGGAATTTCTACAGCGCCTGGCACAGAAACTGCGGTGATTTGTTCGTCTTTAAATCCTAATTGTTGTAAACGATCAACAGCACCGGTAAAAAGTGCTTGCGTGATTTCTTGATTATAATGGCTAGTCACAATCGCAATATTAAATCCATTGTTAATTTCTTTACGATTTATGATTTGCATGCGATTTGCTCCTGACGATAAGCAATTAACTCGTTGATGGATACCAACATGATGTCATGGTGTTTCGCAAAATTTTTTAAATCATTTAATCTTGCCATGCTGCCATCGTCGTTCATGATTTCGCAAATGACAGCAGCAGGTTGTAAACCAGCAAGCATAGCTAAGTCTACGCTGCCTTCGGTGTGGCCTGCGCGCTCTAGCACGCCACCTACACGCGCCATCAGAGGAAACACATGGCCTGGCATAGCAATATCTTGTGGTGTTGAATTGGGATTCACTGCAAGTTGAATAGTGAATGCGCGATCATGAGCGGATACGCCTGTTGTTACACCGTGTGCTGCTTCGATTGACACAGTGAATGCAGCTTGATTGGGATATTCATGGCGTCTTGGCATCAGTGGGATTTGTAGGCGTTGTATGATGGTTTCTGCTACTGCTAAACAAATAAGACCTCTAGCGTATTTGGCCATGAAATTAATGGCGGTTGGGGTGATTTTTTCGGCAGCGATGATGAGGTCGCCTTCTTGTTCACGATGTTCGTCGTCGGCGAGGATTAGCATTTGGCCTTGTTTGAAGGCTTCTAGGGCGGTTTTAATTGGGGTGAAGGTTGGCATGAGGTGTTTCTCACAGAGTCATAATTTATTTCTTCGAGCGTTCTACCCCTCATCCGCCCTGCGGGCACCTTCTCCCACAAGGGGAGAAGGGACTTGCTAGCGTACAGTGTTAAGCAACTTCGGTGTTTTTTTCGCGGCCTACGAGTTCTACGATGGCCATGGGGGCGCAGTCGCCGGCACGGTGGCCACATTTGAGTACACGTAGATAACCGCCGTTTCTGGTTTTGAAATGTGGGCCTATTTCGTTAAATAGTTTTGTCACCATTTCGCGATCGCGTAAGCGGGAAAAAGCTAAACGTCTGTTGTGTACGCTGTCGATTTTAGCCAGAGTGATCATAGGTTCCATAAAGGTACGCAATTCTTTGGCTTTAGGTACAGTGGTTTGAATCAATTCATGACGAATCAATGACACCATCATGTTTTTAAACATGGCTTTGCGATGACTGCTGGTACGACTAAAATTTCTTCCACTAGTACGATGACGCATGATCCTCAACCTCTGTTATTGTTTCTCTTTTAATGTGGTAGGCGGCCAATTATCTAAACGCATGCCTAATGATAATCCGTGTGATGACAAAACATTCTTAATTTCGGTCAATGATTTTTTGCCGAGATTAGGTGTCTTCAACAAATCGGTTTCGGTGCGCTGAATCAGATCACCAATGTAAAATATATTTTCTGCTTTTAAGCAATTAGCAGAACGTACTGTTAATTCTAAATCATCAACAGGACGCGTATAAATTGGATTCACAGATTGCTGTTCACTTGTATCTGATATAGCAGGTGCAATTTTCAAATCAACAAACGGTGCTAACTGTTGTTGCAAGATAGTTGCTGAACGGCGTATCGCTTCTTCTGGATCCAAAGTGCCATTTGTTTCTAAATCAATAATTAATTTATCCATGTCGGTACGCTGTTCTACACGCGCGCTTTCTACGGAATAAGCCACCCTACGCACTGGACTGAAACTCGCATCTAAGTGCAACACACCAATCGTGGATTTTTCTTCATGGCTGCGGCGTAGACTCGCTGCTTGATAGCCTCTACCTAACATAACTTTTAATGTCATACTCAAAGAACCTGATTCATGCAAATGCGCAATCACTTCATCAGGATTGACAATTTCAACATCGTGTTCTGCTTCAATATCACCTGCGAGCACTGGGCCTGGGCCTTTTTTGTTGAGTCGCAATACAACTTCTTCGCGACCATGTAATTTGATGCAGACATTTTTCAAGTTCAATAAAATTTCGATCACATCTTCTTGCACACCTGGGATGGTGCTATATTCGTGCTGCACGCCTTCTATGCTAGCTTCAACAATGGCTGCACCAGGCATGGAAGACAATAAAATACGTCGCAATGTCGTCCCTAAAGTATGACCAAAACCTCTTTCCAAAGGTTCTAGCGTCACTTTAGCGTGACAAGGATTGACAACTTCTACAGCAATTTCGCGGGGTGTTAAAAAATCATATGGATTATTCTGCATGAACTATCCTCATTTAACTCCAAATTATTTGGAATACAATTCGACAATCAGTTTTTCCTGGATATCCGTAGGAAGATCTGATCGGTCTGGCACTCGTTTAAATACACCTGTTAACTCATTCGCATCCACTTCTAACCAATCAATGGTTGGTCTTGCTTGCGCAAGCGTCATCGCAGATTGTATACGTAATTGCTTTTGAGCTTTTGGCCTAATACTAATAACATCGCCAGGTGATAGGCTATACGATGGGATATTAACAATTTTACCATTGATTAACACAGAACGGTGACACACTAATTGCCTTGCTTCCGCACGTGTAGAACCAAAACCCATCCTATAGATGATGTTATCTAATCGGCTCTCTAATAATCTTAAAAGATTCTCACCTGTGGAACCTTTTAAACGTGCCGCTTTTTTGAAATAGTTACTGAACTGACGCTCAAGCACACCATAAATGCGGCGAACTTTTTGTTTTTCGCGTAATTGGGTACCGTACTCTGTTTCACGACCGCGGCGTGCACCGTGCATGCCTGGTGCTACGTCCATATTACATTTGGTCGCCAATGCTCTGACGCCAAGCAGCGATAAATCTGCTTTTTCTCTACGGGACAGTTTGCATCGTGGTCCTAAATATCTAGCCATTCAAATCTCCTACACCCTCATTACACTCTACGTCTTTTTGATGGACGGCATCCGTTAAAAGGAATACCGGTATTATCTGTAATTGACAGTATTTTCAGTCCAGCGGCATGCAAAGAACGAATCGCAGATTCCCTGCCAGGGCCTGGGCCTTTTACGCAAACATGTACTGCCTTCATGCCATAGTTTTCAACTACATCAGTTGCCACTTTAGTGGCTGCCTCACCTGCAGCATAAGGTGTAGACTTTCTTGAACCTCTGTAACCACAACTGGCCGCACTTGACCAGGAAATAGTATTCCCTTGTGCGTCCGTAATCGTCACAATCGTATTATTAAAGGAAGCGCGTATATGAGCGACTCCTTCACTGACTTGTTTCTTCGCTTTCTTGCGTACTTTTGCGGCTTGTGTCGTCGCTGCCGCTGCTTGTGTTGCTGTCATGGATAAGTGTTCCTACCTACTTTTCAATTAATAATGCTTACTTGGCCTTACGTTTACCTTTACGCGTTCTCGCATTGGTTTTAGTACGTTGCCCTCTGACTGGCAAGCCACGACGGTGTCTTAAGCCACGGTAGGTACCTAATTCAATGAGACGCTTAATATTCATGGAAACTTCACGACGCAGGTCACCCTCTACCCTAAATTTGGCAACTTCATTACGCAATAAATCCAATTCTGCCTCAGAGAGATTTTTAACCGCTGTTTGCGGGTTAATATTTGCTGCTGTGCAAATTTTGCGCGCGCGATTGCGTCCTACACCGAAAATAGCAGTGAGACCAATCATAACATGTTTCTGTACCGGTATATTCACACCTGCAATACGTGCCATCCAACACTCCTAACAAACTAGCAACTGATCAAACACTTAAAAGCGCGTCAGTTTAATATTGATATCGAAAAAAATCAACCTTGTTTTTGTTTATGTTTCCGCTCTTTACAAATAATCCGCACTGTTCGCTTACGTTTAACGATTTTACAGTTGCGGCATATTTTTTTAACGGATGCGCCTACTTTCATACTTCACCTCAAACTCAAATAAAATCAAACAGTTATAAACATTCTGCGTGCCCGAGCCTGTATGCGAGCCCGAGTCCGTCTTTTCCTATCTACATCAATGACACTGATAAGAAAAAACGGACCCGGGCTCGCACGCAGGCTCGGGCACGAAATGTGCTACAAAGCAATTAACGCAATAAACCAGAACCGCCGCTGCGTAAGTTAGCTTTCTTTAGTAAAGACTCATATTGATAAGACATAATATGTGCCTGTACTTGTGCCATAAAATCCATCACAACAACTACGATAATTAATAATGATGTTCCGCCAAAATAAAAAGGAACATTCCATGTTAAAACCATTAATTCGGGTAATAAGCAAACTAAAGTAACATAAATCGCCCCCGCCAAAGTCAAGCGAGTCAATACGGTATCAATGTACTTAGCAGTGTAATCACCAGGACGTACGCCGGGGATAAAAGCGCCGGATTTTTTTAAGTTGTCTGCCGTCTCTTTAGGATTAAATACTAAAGCCGTATAAAAAAAACAAAAGAACACGATAGCAATCGTAAAAATCAGCATATGCAGCGGTTGACCCGGTTGCAAAGCAACGCCTAAAGCGCCTAACCATTCCATGCCTTTACTGTGTCCAAACCATTGCGCAATACTCACAGGAAACATAATGATACTGGATGCAAAAATAGGTGGAATCACGCCTGACATATTAATTTTGAGCGGTAAATGCGTGCTTTTTGCAGAATATAATTGACCACCTTGCATACGACGCGCGTAATTGATAGTGATGCGACGCTGCGCTCTTTCCATAAAGACAACGAAAGCAACAACACCAATCACTACAATTAAAATTAACAACAAAGCAATCACTTGCAGCTGTCCTTCACGAACTTGCTCTAGTGTGCGACCAATCGCTTCGGGTAATCCCGCAACAATCCCTGCAAAGATAATCAGTGAAATACCGTTACCAATACCACGCTCTGTTACTTGTTCACCTAACCACATCAAGAAGAGCGTTCCTGTGACTAATGAGATAGTAGTAATAAAATAAAAAGGAATCCCAGGCGCTAAAGCAACACCATAGGAAGCTAACATTTTTGCAACACCAAATGATTGGAAAGTAGCGAGTACTAAGGTGCCATAGCGTGTGTATTTATTAATTTTGCGCTGCCCTGTTTCGCCTTCTTTGCGTAATTCTGCAAGTTGTGGCGATACCACTGTTAGCAATTGCACGATAATAGAAGCAGAGATATAAGGCATGATACCTAATGCAAACAAGCTGAAGCGCATTAATGCGCCGCCCGAGAACATATTAAATAAACCTATGATATTGCTTTTTTGTGCGCTAAATAAATCTTGCAAGCGCTGCGGATTCAACCCTGGAACTGGAATATAGCAACCGATACGAAATACTAAAATCGCAATCAAGACAAACATCAAACGTCTTTTCAGGTCTGATATACCTTGGTTGGGATTATTAAGTAATGGATTCGTTGCCATTGAAAAATTAGACCTCTATTTTTCCACCAACTTTTTCGATCAGTGCTTTCGCACCGGCTGTGACCGGCAATTTCACAGTCAAAGGATGTTTTATTTCTCCAAACGCAATAATTTTTACTGTTTTTGTAGACGCACGAATTAAACCTGCGGCTTTTAATGATGTTAAATCAACGACAGTTTTTGCTTCGATTTTATTGAGATCAGACAAACGAATTTCCTGTCTGTACAACGCTTTTTGGGAGCGAAATCCGGATTTAGGAATACGTCTTTGCAGCGGCATTTGTCCGCCTTCAAAACCTACTTTGTGATAACCGCCCGCTCTTGCTCTCTGGCCTTTGTGTCCACGACCGCAAGTTTTACCTTTGCCTGAACCTATACCTCTGCCTAATCTTTTGGCGGGTGTCTTTGAACCAGGTGCTGGTTTTAATGTATTGAGGTTCATCATGGTCTTATGCTTCCTCTACTAACAACAAATAATTAACCGCATTAATCATACCACGTATAGATGGCGTATCCTGCAGCACAACACTATGACGAATTCGTCTTAGACCTAAACCCTTCACTGTTTCTTTGTGCTTAGGATGAACTGCGATGGTGCTGCGATTCAAGGTCACTTTGATAGATTTTTTTTTGGATGACATAATTATTAATTCCTAGCAATTTCTTCTATGGTCTTGCCGCGTTTTGCAGCAATATATTCAGGTGTTGCAACACCTTGCAATGCTTGAATGGTAGCCCTGACCACATTGACGGGATTGGCTGAACCTACAATCTTAGCCAATACATTTTTAACGCCTAATACTTCAAAAACAGCACGCATAGCGCCACCCGCAATAATACCGGTACCCTCTGATGCAGGCTTCATGAATACACGAGTCGCACCGTGTTTGCCGTATAATTCTGTATACAAAGTTCCGCCTTTTAACGTCACGTGACGCATATTTTTGCGGGCGCTTTCTAAACCTTTTTGGATTGCAACAGGGACTTCACGTGCTTTTC
>LSTE01000089.1 GCA_001644445.1 Gammaproteobacteria bacterium SCGC AG-212-F23 | reverse complement strand
TACGGAGCGCGTTTAGGTTGGAAAGCAACACCTAACTCTTCTAGTTGTAACTTGAGAGCAAATTGCTCGTCAGCAATTTCTTGCTGAGAACGTTTGTCGTCTGCGGCTACGACTGTGAATTTTGTTTGGAAATCGACTTGCTGCAAATCATGCAAATAAGATTGTATGGCAACTCGGGTATTGTCCGGCTTGTCGGCAAATTTGCTTGCAGCAGCTTGTACTAATTGCTGAAAAATTTGTTTTGAATTTGTACCTTGAAAAAAATCTTTAGCATCTTGATAAACGGCCTGTTCTTTATCACGTCTAGCTATTGTAGCTTCAACATCTGCAGGAGGAGCACCGTATTTGCTATCAGCAAAATCGTTGTTCTCATCATCAGCATATCTCTTTGAATCCACTAATAACTTTGCTGGCTTCTCATCATCTTCAGCAGGATATAACCACGGATGCACCTTGGCTTTTTTAGGAGCTGGGTATTTCTCATCGTAATGACTTCCACTCATGGTATGACCTCTTTAGACCTCTACTTAGATCAATTTTAACAGATCATACCTTAAAGTTTTCTTAAGTACATAGAAAAATTCTAGGACACAGCTCTTTTAAATATATAAAGCGTTGTTGCATCACGCTAAACACCACTCGAGCCGGTGAGACTGGGTACTCACGCATAGTCGCGAGTGGATTACAGGATGTAATCCGAAGCGCCATGGATGGCGCGATTCGAGCGCGGAGCGTGAGTACTCAGGCTCACAAGAGGCTCGAGTGGTGTTTAGCGTGATGCAACAACACCTTTAGCTAAAATGACCCTTGTTTTTCCACAAGTTATCCACAGAATGATCACACACTTGTTCTCTTGCAATTCCTAAAAATATACATTATCTTGTGGCTTCACAGGGTATAAATACTACATATTGTGGTCTGCGCCTGCGCAGAAAGTTGCTACTTTAATACAGATGCTCTTGGAGGAGCCATATGGAGACAGAAATTTTACGAACGCCAAGCAATACACGCAATCACACCGACATTCTTTCTACCGAACCAGGACATATTAAAGTGATACGCCGCAACGGCACGGTCACACCTTTCGATGCAGTCAAAATCAGCGCTGCTATGACTAAAGCATTTTTGGCCGTCGAAGGCCCTGGTGCCACAGGATCCGCACGAGTTTATGATACGGTGAATGAATTAGTGATGAAAATTACTGATGTCTTTTTCCGCCGCTTACCAACAGGCGGTACTATCCATATCGAAGAAATTCAAGATCAAGTCGAACTTTTATTAATGCGCGCTGGCGAACACAAAGTTGCCCGTGCCTATGTACTCTATCGCGAAGAACGTCGTAAATTACGCGAACAACACCACGAAGAAGAACACGCAACCGTACACGCTCAATTGAACGTTACTCTAGACGATGGCAAAATCATCCCATTAGATTTAGACCGGCTCACACGCTTAGTCAAAAGCGCTTGCGAAGGACTAGACGATGTCTCCCCTAGACACATTATTGAAGATGCACAACGAAACTTATTTGATCGCGTACCTGTTCGCGAAGTGAGCCGTGCACTCATTATGTCGACTCGTATTCTCATCGAAAAAGAGCCTAACTACAGTTACGTTGCTGCACGCTTATTATTAGATGACTTGCGCAAAGAAGCTCTCAGTTTTCTACACATAAAAGATCAAGCAACAGCAGAAGAAATGAAGCAATTATATCCCGCTTCTTTCGCCACTTATTTAGATCGCGGTATTCAATTAGAATTATTAGATCCCAAGTTAAAAACATTTGACCTCAAACAAATCACAGCCGCTTTTAAACCAGAACGTGATTTGCAATTCACTTATCTCGGTTTACAAACACTTTATGATCGCTACTTTATTCATAGCAATAGCGTACGTTTTGAATTACCGCAAGCATTTTTCATGCGTGTTGCCATGGGTCTTGCACTGAATGAACCAGAAAAAGAAAAACGCGCGATTGAATTTTATAATCTCTTATCAACATTTGATTTCATGAGTTCCACCCCTACGCTGTTTAACTCAGGCACGTTACGCCCACAACTTTCTAGCTGTTTTCTCACAACAGTGCCTGATGATTTGGATGGAATTTATAGTGCATTAAAAGATAATGCATTACTTTCCAAATACGCTGGCGGTCTTGGCAATGATTGGACCAATGTACGCGCCATGGGTGCGCACATCATTGGCACCAATGGTAAATCACAAGGCGTGGTTCCTTTCTTAAGTGTTGCCAATGCAACTGCAGTGGCTGTCAATCAAGGCGGCAAACGCAAAGGTGCTGTGTGTGCTTATCTTGAAACCTGGCACAAAGATATCGAAGAATTTTTGGAATTGCGTAAAAACACAGGCGATGAACGCCGCCGCACGCATGATATGAATACAGCTAATTGGATACCGGATCTTTTCATGCAACGTGTGACCGAACAAAAAAATTGGACATTATTTTCACCCGATGAAACACCTGAGTTGCATCATTTGTATGGCGATGCTTTCAAAACGAAATACATGGAATATGAAGCAAAAGCCGCACGCGGTGAAATTCATAATTTTAAAACCATTCCTGCATTAAATCTTTGGCGAAAAATGTTGGGCATGTTATTTGAAACCGGTCATCCTTGGGTCACTTTTAAAGATGTTTGCAATTTGCGCTCACCACAACAACATGTGGGCGTGATTCACAGCTCTAATCTGTGCACGGAAATTACATTGAACACTTCAGCCGATGAAATTGCCGTGTGCAATCTAGGCAGTATTAATCTTATTGCACACATGACTGATAGAGGTTTGAATACCGAAAAATTACGCAACACGGTGAACACTGCCATTCGCATGTTAGATAATGTGATTGATATTAATTATTATTCTGTTCCACAAGCACGGAATTCGAATTTCAAACACCGCCCTATTGGCATGGGTATTATGGCATTCCAAGACGCACTGTATCATTTAGGCATTCCCTATGCTTCACAAGAAGCTGTGGAATTCGCCGATCGGTCGATGGAAGTCATTAGTTATTACGCAATTGAAGCTTCTACTAATCTTGCAGCAGAACGCGGCACATACTCTAGTTATGCTGGATCGCTATGGAGCCAAGGTATTTTACCTATCGATTCCATTGAAATACTTGCAAAAAGCCGCGGCGGCCACCTAGAGCAAGATCGTTCACAAACATTAGATTGGAAATCATTACGCGAACGCGTCAAAACCGTTGGCATGCGTAATTCCAATGTGCTTGCTATCGCACCAACTGCAACTATTGCTAACATTTGCGGTGTATCGCAATCGATTGAACCTACCTATCAAAATCTTTTTGTGAAATCGAATCTTTCTGGTGAATTCACCGTCATTAATCCTTACCTTGTACAAGATCTCAAAAAATTAAATTTATGGGATGATGTCATGGTCAATGATTTAAAATATTTTAATGGCATGTTGGAAAAAATCAGCCGCATTCCACAACACCTAAAAGAACGCTACGCGACTGCATTTGAGATTGATCCTATCTGGTTAGTCGATGCGGCTTCACGCCGACAAAAATGGATTGATCAAGCACAATCGCTTAATCTTTACATGGCACAACCTTCCGGCAAGAAGATAGACGCTTTGTATAGACATGCATGGATACGCGGTTTAAAAACCACTTACTACTTGCGCAGTCTAGGTGCAACTAGCACAGAAAAATCTACGATTGAAGATAATTCGTTAAATGCAGTACAAACCGACGCAGAACCTAAACTGTGTTCGATCACGGATCCCGATTGCGAAGCATGTCAATAAAGGAGAAAAAAATGTCAAACGCTTCTAGTTTTGAAAATACTCACGCCGAAGGCGGTGCAACAGGTTTAGAATCCTTGGTCATGGGTGCATCGCGCATTCGTGTAGATGATAAACGCATTATTAATTGTCATGCTGACTTGAATCAATTAGTTCCTTTTAAATATCAGTGGGCATGGCAAAAATACTTGCACGCTTGCGCAAACCATTGGATGCCTAACGAAATCAATATGTCCGCTGATATTGCATTATGGAAAAGTCTAGATGGGTTAACGGAAGACGAACGTTTGATAATCAAACGTAACTTAGGTTTTTTTGCAACAGCGGATTCTTTAGTAGCTAATAATTTAGTGTTGGCTGTGTACCGCCACATTACTAACCCAGAATGCCGTCAATATTTATTACGCCAAGCTTTCGAAGAAGCATTGCACACCCATGCTTATCAACATGTCATCGAAAGTTTAGGCATGGATGAAGCTGAAGTATTTAATATGTACCGCGAAGTGCCTGCGGTTGCGCGTAAAGCAGCATGGTCACTGCCTTATACGCAAAGTTTAGCAGATCCTAACTTCCACACAGGTACACCTGAAAATAATCAACGTTTGCTGCGTGATTTAATTGCTTTTTACGTGGTTTTTGAAGGTATTTTCTTCTATGTAGGCTTTACCCAAATACTCTCTATGGGTCGCCGTAATAAAATGACAGGAACCTCTGAACAATTCCAATATATTTTGCGTGATGAATCTATGCATATGAATTTTGGTATTGATGTAATTAATCAAATCAAAATTGAAAATCCGGATATTTGGACAGATTCTTTTAAACAAGAAATTATCCAAATGATTCTGGATGGTGTTGATTTAGAATTACAATACGCCATAGATACGATGCCGCGCGGTATTTTAGGCATGAATGCAGAAATGTTTAAAGAATATTTGCACTTTATTGCGAATCGTCGTTGTGCGCAAATTGGTTTAACACAACAATTCCCAGGCGCTACCAACCCTTTCCCATGGATGAGTGAAATGATGGATTTGAAAAAAGAAAAGAATTTCTTTGAAACACGTGTTACCGAGTATCAAACAGGCGGCACATTAAGTTGGGATGAGTAAACCGATGTTAAAATTGCTGGAACTCAGCGAAAAAAGCCATGCTTCTGATTTGCATATTTTGCCAGACTCTCCGCCTTTGCTGCGTATTCATGGCGTACTAGCGCCCATTAAAGATAGCACGATCCTCAGCGCATCGGATACGCAACAATTGCTCTACAGTGTTTTATCAGAAGATCAACAGCAAGCGCTAGAAAAAAATCTAGTGATTGAAATTGCCTTGCATATACCTAATATCGGTAGTTTTCGCGTGAGTATTTTTCACCAAGCAAAAGGTATTGCGGCAGTATTTCGGATCATTCCTAAAACTATTCCTTCATTTGAACAATTAGAAGCACCCGAAACGATTAAAAAATTATTAGGTCTTTCGCAAGGCCTTATCTTAGTCACAGGGCCTACAGGTTCTGGCAAGAGTACGACGCTGGCTGCTATGTTAGATTATATTAATTCATTTCGTGGCTGTCATATTGTAACGATTGAAGACCCTATTGAATTTACATTTGAAAATAAGCGTAGCATTTTCAATCAAATGCAAGTGGGACGAGATACACCTGATTTCGCAACAGCATTGCGCGCATCGTTACGACAAGATCCTAATGTGATTATGCTGAGTGAATTGCGTGATCTTGAAACCATGCGTCTGGCATTAACAGCTGCAGAAACAGGGCATTTAGTGATGGCAACATTGCATGCGAGTTCTGCGCCATTGGCTATTAATCGTTTTGCTGATGTTTTTCCCCATGAGGAAAAAAATCGTGTGCGAACTTTATTAGGTGAGACTTTGCAAGCTGTGATTTGTCAATCTTTGGTGAAAAAAATCAGCGGCGGTCGCGTTGCTGCTTTTGAAATTATGTTAACAACGCCACCCATTCGTCATTATATTCAGCAGGACATGCCCGCTAATATGGAATCTACGATGCAGACTAATGGCGATAAAGGCATGTGTACGTTAGAACAATATCTGCAAACACTAGTAAAAAAAGGCTTAATCACACCATTGACTGCCTCAACAACCATTGCAAATCAAAAAGCTTACAAAGAAATTGCGAAGCGCACGGATCGAACTACCAAGAAGTAAATCGTCCATTATAATTTTTTATGGAGAATCACTGGAAACTCTTCCCGAATTTTACGCTGTGCAGCTAAATCAATTTCCGCAGTCACTATTCCTTGTTCTTCGGGTAACACAGCAAGCACATTTCCCCATGGCGCGATAATCATGCTGTGACCATATGTCTTGCGTTGATTCGCATGCACACCCGTTTGTCCTGCTGCAGCGACATAACATAAATTTTCAATCGCGCGTGCACGCAATAAAATTTCCCAATGCGCAAGACCTGTTGCATAAGTAAACGCTGAAGGAACAACAATCATTTCAACTGCTGCATCATGCATATGTCTAAACATTTCTGGAAAACGTAAATCATAACAAACTGCAATACCTAATTTTCCAAAAGGTGTGTTAACAACAGTGATGCGATCACCCGGAATAATCTGATTAGATTCAGAATATGTTTCACCCGATAATGCAATTTTCACATCAAATAAATGCATTTTATCGTAACGCGCAACACAGTCACCGTAATTGTCAAAAACAAGACACGCGGCATACACTTTATTTTCATCTGATGATGCTATCGGTAAAGTACCGCCGACAATCCAGAGATGATTTTTCGCCGCCATTTTTGCTAAAAAATCTTGAATGACCCCACTACCCATGATTTCTTTATGCTGCAACATCACTGCAGGTTCTACACCCATCAATGCAAACATTTCCGGCAACACGACACATTCTGCGCCTTGGGCTACCGCTGCGTTTATCCATTTTTCTGCTTGTTTAAGATTATCAGCGACATTGTTGCCGGATGTCATTTGGATACAGCTGATTTTGTGGTACATGATAAATCCTCCTTTG
>LSTE01000088.1 GCA_001644445.1 Gammaproteobacteria bacterium SCGC AG-212-F23 | reverse complement strand
GAGGCGATGTTTTTGTGACAGACTTTGCTTCTAACAATGTTTGCGCCAATGGCTCCTGCTTATGATCTACATATTTGCTATTCAGCGCCAGTCTGAAAAAATCTTTTAATTCTACTAGCATAGCGGGCTGCAATTGTTCCATACACGATAACAATTCTTTTGGATTTTTTAATTGCTGGAAAAATATAAATAACGCTGTGCAAAAGTTTTTTTGATATTCTTCTATTCTCGTTGGATTGATATCAAGCTTGAGAAAACAACTGGCTGCATGAAAAAATTTAAGAATACGTAAATAATCTTGACTAGAAACATAGTCATGCATTTGATAACGCGCCGTAAACAAATAAAACCAAACCAGCCAATCCGCCAAGTTAACATCAAGATTTCCCGTAAGTCGGTATTGCACAATAGCATAAGCACGATATAATTCCACATCATCACGCCAAATCGTTAATGCTATCGAATAGAGTTCACTTATTTTATCATATTGATGATAACTCTCGAGTTGCATGACAACAGCATCTAAACAATCGCGCACAGATTCTCTTTCATGATTTTGACACTCATACCCATTCAACATATAACTCATGGTTTTTTTCATGGCAGCAAATGATCTTGTCTCTTTGGCATCGTTAAAATGTTTAGCAAACAATTGTTGTTTTTGTGTTGACTGCATAATCGCTGAATTTGGTAATGGCGCGGGATAAAGATGCGCAAGAAAATCATCCATAGGACTTACACTATCAACTTCACAAATCTTCACTGGATCTTCTATAGGTTCTAGTTCTTGATATTTTTGATCGACACCAGGTCCGTTATCTTGAATGTTCATTTCTGGCAAAGGAAAATCGCTATGCTGAGCATGCTGCAAGTACGATGTATTTAATTGATCAAAGTCAAAATCATTTAAATAACGTTTAATTTCTTCTATAAACAAAATGCTAACATCTTTAATACTATTTTTAGGAAGCTTTTCAAGAGCATCACTAAAAATCTTTCTGGATTTCTTTTCGCCAACAAGATACAAAATGGCAAGCTTAAATTTATCTTCACTCACAGCAAGCTCACGTGCGCGCTGATGAAGAATAACATGCGCGAATAAAAGAAACAGTTTGCTCCCTAAATTTTTTCCTCTATTCTCTTTTAATTGATTCTCTATAAGCAAAATACTACGATCAAATTCTCCGCAATATTGCAACATCCATTGCCAAGTCATTAAATCATTCCACCCGGCTTTAATACGCCCAGAAAGAAAATAACATTTGGCGCGATGTAAACAATGAAAAAATTTTGTGGAATGCATATTAACACTAATCTCCGATATCTCTTTTTCAAGACTTTGACGTACTTTTTTCCTTAATGATGCATCCGGAACAACGATATCAATTGCAGCAACCAAACAATTAAATACATCAGTCATCTCTTCTGGAGATAAAAATGTATACCTAGCTGAATGTTTAATGGCCTCTCTAAAATAAGATAGGCGTTTTGCGTCACCCTTAGGCATTGCCAATCCCTTAAATATTAAGGCATCACATTGATCAACGCTCTGCGAAAACGCAGGAATTATATCGGGCATCTCTTCTTTCGAATCTTGAGCAGTTCTGTATTTTTTAACATATGCAGAAAATGGATATTGCACTATTGAACCCTGCTCAAAAACTGCTTCAACCGATGCATTAAAATAACGTGTTATATAATGTTTTATGGAATATTTTATATGCGGCCATGGCAAAGCATGAAAAGCTGCCATGAATTGCTTGTGTTCTTCGCCAAAAACTTGGCATGGCATAATCGCATTGATAAGAACATCTATATATTTTGTCCTAGGCGATAACGTACGAGACAAACAAATAAGACCTTGTATACATTCCCATATGCGGGTGTAAAACGTTGCGTCTGTTTTTGCATGCACCATCCACTCTTTTAAAGTAGACTCTATTCCTTTCTCACGCGTTAACAACCATAGCCAATGTTGAAAATCAACCGAGATTATTCGGTCTCTATCAATTTCAAATAATAACAAAGCTTTTCTTCGAAAAAAATCAGTCTCTAGGGGGAAAAAATTTGATGCAAGATTAAGCATTTTGATAAGAGCACTGTCCTTAGATTCTTTTCTCATACTATCTGCAGCTGCATATAATTCCTCAATGAATTTTTCTTTTTTCTGATGGATGTATTCTCTAAATTTTCCGGGAAAATAACAGAAAGCTTCATAATAACATTCTACGACTTTTTCAGACATTCCGTTTTTATTTAAGTTCTCAGCTTGCGTTAATGTTTTTTTATATTCTTCTTCCATATCCCTAGATAAATCTTTTTTAGGAGATGATGAATATGCTCCAATAAGAGCAGACATCACTACTTGCTGTTCTATAGGAGTCAGTGTTGTTGGGGCTGAAATACGCACCCTATCCATACCGCGAGCAAGATGATTAGCGTAATCATAATCAGCATTTTTTTGCACCCATTTTATAAGGTTTAAACTATGTTTATTCGGATTCAATAGCAGAGCAACCCTATTAGCCACATTAGCTGTCGGTATTTTGGCTAACTCTAACCCTATATAAAAATAAACATCCGAAATAACAGTGTCTGAATCAAGAAGACTAACAAACAAACCCATCGCCTCATTGACTTTTTCATCACGATATAAACTCACAGCCATTTTAAAAATTTTATCTTCGCGAGTTACATTAGGTAAACGTTCTAATATGGAAACATCATAACTAGGTGTTATTGCAACCCCATGTTCGACAGTTTTCGTTATAATAAACGCTTTACTATCTTCTCTAGGCTTTGCACTTTGTTTCGACAACTTTAGTTTCTTGTTCTTTGCTTTTTTCAACGCGTTCTTCTTTGCTCTCTCAGTGTCTGCTAGTTCTTTTTTGATACGCGCTTCCTCATCCGTCTTATCACGCTTCATTTTCAATTTAATTTCAGCGATGATCTTCTCTGTATTTTCTTTGGTTTTCAACATGAAACGATCAGAAATTTTCACCTTACTAATTGAATCGAGTATAGCAACATTTTTTTGCATCATACGAGATTTATTATAATGAGCATGATATTGATCATAGATTTTTAAAATGCTTTCATAAACAGTGAGATATTGGCTATTCACCCATTGATTTACCTGATAAGGTAACATAGCCATATAGCATTGCACTAAATCTGCATATATCAATGGATCATCAGGAGTTATTTTAATCCTGTTTTCATACTCGTTTATTTTTACAGTCAACAGTTGCTTGTGATGCATTAACCATCGCCATATTCTAAGATTATATTCTGCTGCTTGCCTAATAACAGCTGATCCACTTTGACCAAAAATTCCAAATTTCACATCACTTCGTAAACGATAAAACTCTTCTTGATCAGGACAAGAAGCTAATACTTCAATACATTTTTCATCGGCCGTAAAATAATCTTGTTCTTTTTGTAATAAGGATATTTTAGTACGCGCCTCATCAATTTCTAGTGACTGTAGTTTTTTATTACTTTTCACCTTCCAATTATTTAAAAAAAGCAAAATGATTTCGACTTCATGCGGATTCAAACAACGGCCTGGTGTAATGAATTTTAAAGCTTGGTCAAAATATTGCTTGGCATTCGTTATTTCATTCTTTTGTAACGCGATAAGACCTTGCAGAAAACAATGGTCTGCATAAGAGGCATCTGTTTCTGAATAAGTGCTTACATCAACAATAGCTAATGCCTTATCTATCTCTCCAGCACGATAATGAGCAAAAGCTCTATCAATTGCATCAGGTACTGCTGTCGTAGAAGAGGCAGCTGATTTGAAATCATTATTGGCTGCGGTCATTTAGAATGCCACTCTCGTTTAGTATTGCAGCATTATATCGAAATGAATGGATAATGTACAGTCTTGGCAATATAGTGATTTTTTTCTTAGGAAATTTTTTCTTCACGCAACGCTCTGCGCAAAATTTTACCCACATTGGTTTTAGGTAATTCATTACAGAATTCAATGTATTTCGGAACTTTATAACCAGTGAGTGACTGACGACAAAAATGAATAATATCTTCGACTGATAAATTAGTTTGTTCTTTGACGATATAAGCTTTCACGGCTTCGCCTGAATCTGCATGATGGACGCCAATGACAGCTGCTTCGCGCACACCTGGAATTTGTGTTAATACATCTTCTACTTCATTGGGATAAACATTAAACCCAGAAACAATAATCATGTCTTTTTTACGTTCTAAAATTTTTACATAACCTTTATTGTCAATGCTGGCGATATCACCGGTTAATAACCAGCCGTCTTCCATTAACACTTTTTTGGTCTCTAAGGGATTGCGCCAATAGCCACGCATGACTTGCGGGCCTTTCACGGCTAACTCACCCGCTTCACCTATTGGCACTTCTTTCCCTTGTTCATCAAGTATACGAACACTTGTTGAGGAAATCGGCAAACCTACAGTAGCATTATACTGTTGCAAATTAGGAGGATTAATAGCAACACAGGGTGACGCCTCTGTTAAACCGTATGCTTCCAACAAAGGTACACCAGTTAATTTTATCCAGCGTTCAGCCACAGCACTTTGTACCGCCATACCACCGCCAATAGCAAACTTCAATGATGAAAAGTCCAGTTGAGAAAATTTGGGATTTTTCGTCATTGCATTATATAAAGTATTCACACCAGTAATTGCTGTAAATTTAAAATGGCTGATTTCTTTGATGAAAGCTTTGATATCACGCGGATTAACAATCAAAATATTTAATCCACCCATTTTCATCATAAACAAACTATTCGCCATCAGGGAAAAAATATGATAAAGCGGTAAGGCTGTTACAATCGTTTCTTTGCCCGGTTGCATAAGTGAAGAAAACCAACTCACCGCTTGTTCAAGATTAGCAATAATATTGCGATGGGTCAGCATTGCACCTTTTGATATGCCAGTCGTGCCACCAGTGTATTGCAAAAATGCAATATCTTGGCCAGATAAATCTACGCGATCTAATGTTAATTCTTTTCCTCTGGTGATCACGGTAGTAAATGAAATTGCATTGCTTAGGTTCCATTTAGGAATTTTTTTCTTAATATGTTTTAAAACAAAATGAATCATCCATGCTTTAGGCGCCGGCAGCATATCGCCTATACGTGTGACAATAATATTTTTTAAATGAATATTGCCTAATGCTTTTTCTACTGTGTTTGCAAAATTTTCTAAAACAATAATCGTTTCTGCATCCGCATCTTGTAATTGATGGGTCAATTCCGGAACGGTATACAATGGATTGACATTCACTACAATCAATCCTGCACGTAGTGCGCCGAACATGGCGATGGGATATTGCAATATATTGGGTAGCATGATGGCGACGCGTGAGCCTTTTGGTAATTTTAATTCTTTTTGTAGATATGCAGCAAATGCGCGTGAGTAAATATCTAATTCATGAAAACTAATCGTTTTTCCTAAACTGTAGTAAGCGGGTAAGTCATGGAATTTTGCAGCACTTTGTTCAAACAATTCAGCGAGTGAGTGATAAGCGTCAGGGTTGATTTCGTGGGGAACATTCTTGGGATAACTTTGAAACCAGGGTGTTGCTTCCATGTTTACATCCTTACTTAAGCTGGAGATCCCCGCTAAAAACATGCGGGGATGACGGTAATATATATTGGTCGGGACGACCGGATTTGAACCGGCGACCTCTTGCGCCCCATGCAAGCACGCTACCAAGCTGCGCTACGCCCCGTTAAAGCACCAACTTTTGTAAAACATTTTCCATCTCCGCAATCATTTTGGTAACGACTGCATCTGCACGCACTCTTCTGCTTAATTCTTCTGGATTACGATTCAACTCTGCGCGGGCGCCATCTATCGTAAAACCTTTTTCGTATAATAAAATACGAATCTGACGAATCAACAATACATCTTTGTATTGATAAAAACGCCGGTTACCACGCCGCTTAGCAGGCTTTAAGCGTGAAAACTCTTGTTCCCAATAACGCAACACATGTGGTTTAACACCACACAACAAGGCAACTTCACCGATAGTAAAATAGATTTTATCGGGAATGGGCGGCAAGTCCGCTTTCTCATTCTGCTTGAGATTGCTCTCCAGCACCTGAGTTTCTAGATTCCTTTCCTGCATAGGCTTCAACCCGTGCTCTCAGTTTTTGTCCACCTTTAAATGTCACAACCCGTCTTGCTGATACAGGTATTTCCTCACCTGTTTTGGGATTGCGTCCAGGTCTTTCCTTTTTGTCATGCAACTCAAAATTTCCAAATCCTGAGAGCTTGACTTGTCGGCCTTTTTCTAAAAAAGATCGAATCGTATTAAAAAAATGTTCTACGAGTTCTTTCGCTTCTCTTTTAGTAAGACCAATTTCCGTAAACAAACGATCTGCTATTTCTGCTTTTGTCAGCGCCATAGTTAGCCCCTTAATTCAGCAGTAAACTTGTCCTTTAGTTTAGTCACAACGCGTTCTATCAGTTCCGCAACTTCTTCATCGACTAAAGTACGCGAAGAATGTTGCAACACTAAAGCTAACGCGATGCTCTTCCTGTCAGCTGGGATTCCCTTACCTTGATAGACATCGAACACATTGATTTCTATCAGTAAATCCCCTGCTACCTCTTTAATTGTATCCTGAATTAGGGCCGAAGGTACAGCTTGATCAACAAGAATTGCTAAATCACGGCGTATTTCTGGAAACTTCGACACAGACTGGGCTGCAGGCAGTTTTGTAGGTTCTATCGCATCACATGCAAGCTCAAAAATGATCACTTTTTCAGAAAAGTCTAATTTTTTTGCAATTACTGGATGAATGAGACCAATCAATCCAATTGATTGCTTATTGCGAAAAATTTCTGCAGACTGACCTGGGTGTAACGCTGGGTGATTGGCGGGTTGAAAACTAAACTCATTTGCAGATAAAGCTGGATCCCAACGACGCTTTGTAATCAGGACAAATAAATTTTCTAAATCACCTTTT
>LSTE01000087.1 GCA_001644445.1 Gammaproteobacteria bacterium SCGC AG-212-F23 | reverse complement strand
CCAGAAAAAAAACTGACAACCAATACGGTGGTTGAAAGACCGGGTGTTAAACTGACGCCACATAATTTTTGAATAACATAATAAGCGCCAGTGAGGAAGCTTAATCCTGCAAGTAGAGCACCTCCGATGGACATCATTTGCAGTGGTCGGCTGCTGAAACTGACGATGCCATTCAAACCAATTTTAAAAGAGCCAGTAAAACGGTTGTATTTGCTCACGCCCGCTAAGCGTTCATCACGATCGTATTCAATGAATGTTTGTTTATAACCAACATAGGCGACTAGCCCACGCAAAAATCCGTGTGATTCACTCAATTGTCGCAAACTTTCGATAACACGACGTCCCATGATGCGAAAATCACCGGTGTTACGCGGAATTTCGACTTCGCTTAATTTGTTAATGACTTTGTAGGCAAGATAGGAGATGATTTTTTTTGGGATAGTTTCACCTTTGCGTGAGCGGCGTTTGGCGTAAACGACTTCATAACCTTCTTGCAATTTGTGATAAAGATCAACAATCAATTCAGGTGGATCTTGCAAATCCACATCAATGACTACGCAGGTTTCACCTACGCAAGATAAAATGCCAGCCATGGTCGCAGCAGGTTGACCAAAACGGCGGGTGAAAATCATGAGTTTGATATTGGGATTGCGTTCGATTTCTTTGTGTACCACTTCTTCAGTATTATCAGGTGATGGGTCTAGGCAAAAGAGGATTTCATAGCTAACACCAAGGCGCGTGAGTATTGGCTCCATGCGTTCCAGAAAAGGTTTAATGTTAGACGCTTCTTTATAGATGGGTACTACGACTGAAATCTTTTTATTTACATTGTGCATTTATTTGCCTGCCTTTTCCTGTCCCTTTTACAGTTAGGCTGCATTTTAGCTGATGTTAGGAAAGAGTGCTAGTTCCATCTTCTGGAAAGAGGGGCTGGGTTTACCCTTGTTTTTTATCATTTTTAATGATAAAATGACCTTGTATTTTATCAATTTGATTGACAAAATAAGGGGTTAAAAAGTTATGAAACGAGATATTGAGCAGGAGTTACTTTCCTGGAAGCAGCAAAAACAATGTATGCCTATTTTGTTACGGGGTGCGAGACAGGTAGGAAAATCATTTACTATTGAGCAATTTGGCAAAGCTTATTTTGATAATCTAGTGGTAGCTAATTTTGAATTACGACCTGAGCTCAAACAATGTTTTAATACTAGGCAGCCACATGAGATTTTGCTGAAACTTTCTCTTATGTTACACCAAGAGATTACACCGGGGCGGACCTTATTATTTTTAGATGAAATTCAAGATTGTCCGGATGCTATTATTGCATTACGTTATTTTAAAGAATTACTACCTGATTTGCACGTAATTGGTGCGGGATCGTTGCTAGAATTTACTCTAAATAGCCCAGATTTTCGTACGCCTGTGGGTAGAGTGCAGTCACTTTATTTGAAACCTTTATCATTTAAAGAATTTTTATCGGCACTAGGTTATCATGATTTACGTAAATTAATTGAAGCGACAGATGTAAGTAATCCCATTACAGAGCCTGTTCATCAAGAGCTTTTAAAATGGATTAGATATTATATGGCATTAGGGGGGATGCCAGGTGTATTACAAGATTTTTTATCCTCAGAGAGGATTAGCTTCGGAAATATGAGTCGAAGTTATGATATTCAAAAATGTCAGGCGCAACAAACAATTTTGTTAAATGGTTATAGACAAGATTTTGGAAAATATGCTAAACACCATCAAGTCGAATATGTGCAAAAAGTTTTTGAAAAGGCACCGGGATTGGTTGGTGGCCATGTTAAATATTCTAAAATAGATCCAGATACACGTGCGCAAAATGTTAAGTCAGCATTGTCTTTGTTGGAATATGCAGGATTAATTTGTCCTATCTATAGCACTGCAGCATCTGGTATTCCGCTAGCTACATTAATGAATGAGAAAAAATTTAAAATTCTTTTTTTAGATATTGGCTTAATGACTCGTACAACTCAAGTTGCTACTCAATTATTGTTGGATGATGATATTATTTTAGTGAATCGGGGTGCTATTGCAGAACAACTTGTTGGGCAGGAATTACTAGCTTATGCACCCTATATTGAAGAGCCCAGACTATATTTTTGGTGTCGCGAAAAGAAATCTAGCATGGCGGAAGTCGACTTTATTACTACCGTTGATTCAACGATTGTTCCCATTGAGGTTAAAGCAGGTTCTACAGGGAAACTAAAATCCTTGCAACTTTTAATGGATGAGAAGAAACTAGAGGTGGGTGTACGTGTTTCACAGAATTCATTAAGTTTAGAGGGTAGAATTTTGTCAGTACCATTTTATATGATTGGTGAAATTTCTCGATTGGTAAAAGCGCTATGAAATTACCAGGAAAAGTAAAGATCGTTGAAGTGGGTCCGCGGGATGGGTTGCAGAATGAGGCAGAGTTTGTCCCGACAAAAGTGAAAATCGAGTTAATTGAACGCTTGAATGCGACAGGATTGTCTGTGATTGAAGCCACTAGTTTTGTGTCGCCTAAGTGGGTGCCGCAAATGGCGGACCATGTAGAGGTTTTTCAAAAAATAAATAAATTGGCAGATATTAGTTATCCCGTGCTGGTACCCAATATGCAGGGGTTGGAAGAAGCATTGCAATGTAATGTGAAAGAAATTGCGGTGTTTACTGCAGCCTCAGAAACATTTACCCAGCGTAATATTAATTGTTCGATTGCTGAAAGCTTTGATCGATTTAAACCTGTAATGGATGCTGCTAAAGAGGCACATTTAAAAATACGAGGCTATGTTTCCTGTGTGCTAGGATGTCCTTATGAAGGTGAAATCAATCCACAAAAAGTAGCAGAAGTGGCAGAAAGATTGTATGAGGCAGGTTGTTACGAAATTTCTTTGGGTGATACGATCGGCGTTGGTACACCTTTGACAACACAGACTATGCTAGAAGCTGTCACCCAAAAAATCCCAACACATGTGTTAGCCGGACATTTTCATGATACTTATGGACAAGCTTTAGTGAATATTTATGCGGCATTAACCATGGGAATACATACCTTTGATAGTTCAGTTTCGGGTTTAGGCGGGTGTCCTTATGCACCAGGCGCTGCAGGTAATGTAGCCACAGAGGATTTGGTTTACATGCTGAATGGCTTAAGAATTCATACAGGTGTGGATTTGCCTAAATTAATAGAAGTAGGTGATTTTATTAGTAAATATTTGGGAAAACCCTCCCGCTCTCGCGTCAATTTGGCCATTCTAGCCAAGAAAAAAATATAAATTTTTTATCTTTTCTTGGGTGTATAATTAAAATACAGTCTAAAAAAGGAGGAGAGTGTTATGAAAGTATTCTCAAGTAAGTTATTGTTTTCACTTGTTTTTGCAATCAGTTTAGTTTTTGCATCAGGTTCTGCCTTGGCCTATCATCACCATCATGGCGGCGTTTATGTCGTTGTTGCGCCAGGATATTATCATGATAGGTATTATTATGATGATTATGATGGACCTTATTATTATCGTAGCTATTACAGAGGCTATTGTTACTGGGTGCCAGCACATGTTGGATATCATGGCTATTGGCATGCAGCACATAGAGTATGTAGATAAACTGTTTAGCAAGAAAGTAATTGATACTGCCTAGTGTCAACAACAAGCTTACAACGCTTGTTGTTGGCCGCGGGCTTTAGTCGTATCAACCATGTTGCACGCGTCTTATAGGTGGGCGCGGGCCAGTCTCTGTAACCTAATACTTCTTTCCATGATTTGCTAGTCCATTGCCAATGAATGTTTTTTCGTCCTAATTCTACTAAAAGTGGAATAGCATATTGATGATCAGGTACATCAATTTGCACGCTTTGATTGCCAATCGTTTCTGTTAATTTTAAAAAATCATTTTGCAAAAATTGCAGTGAATGAGTTATATTTTTTCCCGCATAATGATGAATAGCGCCAATGAAGCGTGGTAAATGCAATAATATGGAAATGATCAAAGTGATAAGAATCGCATAAAATAATTTCGTTTTTGCTTTTGTTTGATCGAGTAGAATTGCAGCGCTGCACAAAAACCAAGGATAAAATACCCCTGTCATTTGATAAGCGGGCCAATAAGATTTTTTGAGGATGAAAAATAATAATAAAATGATAGCTGCGCTGATGAAAGTGATAGCGAAATCAATTTTATTTTTGATGGCAACAATGAGATAAAAAATAGCAGACAAGGTCATAAATTCAAAAGCGAATAATAATCTTGCTCGACCCAAATGACTAAGATGGGGGCCATCTATTAAAAATTCTAAATCTAATAATTGTGGCAGTAACGCACTCCAGTGTGTATTGATATTTCCTATACCACTTAGATTTTGTGGTCGTGCAAGTACGCCGGTAATAACAATAGCTGTACTGACTAATAGTAATAACGTTAATGTATCATCAGTGATATTTTTTTTGCGTAAGCAACTTATCAATAGAAATAATCCACCGATGACTATTAGCACTAATGCGGTGGAAAGAAATGAGTGCATAATAGTAGTTGCTGCTACTAAGAAAAATAGCGGAACTAATGTCTTTGTTAAAAAAGGCCTAGGTGCTTGTAAAAATAATCCCAAGCAAACTAATGCAGAAGGGTAAGCCAGTATTTTTGCAAGATAGCCGCTGCGGCTGTAATCAAACCAATGAGAAAAGCTTAAGCCTACTAATAGTAGAAAAAAAGTCAATGAAGAGCGCGCATAAATTCCTGCAACACCTAGTATTCCTGCGGAGAGTATAATCGCACAGCTTGGATCATAAGCAAACATGCTAGAGAGTCCGCGCAGTTTTGCGATTAGCGCCAATGTAAAATAACTGCCCGCACGCGGGTCATCGTGAAACATGAAATATGGCCAGCTGTCATAAGGTTTATCTGCTGATAATACGGGTGTTTGATTAGCAAAATGATTTAAAATCCAATCAGCAGGATGGGCATAACCTAAGTGGTCTGTGCCATCCATGAATAAAAACCCTTGTTGGCCTAATGTGAGAGTGGTGTAATTGGTTAAATAAGTCATCAATAAAACTAATAAAACAACCGGTATTAACCATTTTATATGTGTTAATTGCGGTTTTACGTAAATAAAAGAAATGAATGAAAGCAGTGATAAAGATAATAATGCTGTGTATGTAGCGTATGTAAAAGAAAAACCGGCGACGCTATATAATGCGGATGTCAGTAATACGGTTAGTAATAATCCTGTTATAGGTGTTGCAAAAGCTAAATAAGGAATGTTTTGGCGAAACGGCAATAACGCTGCGCGGCCGGCGAGAGAGAATAGAGTAAGAATTGCGATGGTAAATATAAACTCTATCATAATGAAAAGCCCACATTAGTGTCATCTTGAACATCGCTGTCATCCAGAGCCATGTCATCCCGAGCGTAGCGAGGGATCTCCTTGTAAGCGGGAGATCCTTCGCCGCAAAAAGCACGGCTCTGGATGACAACGACGCTCGGGATGACACGGTTCACGCTACGCATGAAACACCTTGTAATCATTCCCCATAAAATGATAATCCGACAAAACTTTTAAATGCGTGTCTGCATATTTTTCCAGAACAGGTTGGAATGAAATAATATCATGATTGAATGGATAGGCAGAATGATTTTGATTCGGATGGTTGGTTAAAATGAGAATATTACTTTCCGAGATTTTTTTTAAAACCTCATTTTGATCGGTAGCAAATATCGCATTACCTAGTTTACCTTCCACATGCAAAAGTTTCTTATTGTGTTCGTAATACCAGACAGTTAAACCGGGTGGTGTTAGATAGTCGACAACCTGATTATACGACAACCGAATAATATCCAAGTGATTTGCAAGTGCTGTATCACCAATTGCTTGGTACATTTTGTTAATGGCTTGTAGATCAGCATAATGTTCAGGATTATTTTTATGTTGGTAAGAGTGATATTGATAGCCAATTCCTAGTAGTAAAATAATACTAGCAATTATATTTAAGTTTTTAGTGGGACTATAAAAATAATAACGCATCCAGATTACCAACCAAAGCATAGGCACAACAAGAATGCTGCCAACCACCGGAGATTTGCTAGGATCAAGTATCAGTATTGTTAATGGTGTAATGAGTGCTAGGATCAAAAATATAGATTGTTCAGACAATGATAATTTTATGGATTGCAAACGAGGCATGCCGAGCAAAATGAGTATGCATGCAGCACAGCTTAATTTTCCAAAATGATTTTGTAGTAATGACCAAGGATAGAAAAGTAAAGAAGATAGAAAAGTAGTCGTGCCTGTTTCTATGGATCGAATTACTTTGTCATAGCCAATCATGTGGTTAAACACATAATATCCATACAGCGTGTCTTTGTTAAACCAAAGATAAGGTATGATAATGCATATAAACACCGCTGATGCGGTGAAAAGATTTTTCAAACGAACGTTATCACGTTTTTTAATGAACCAGATAAATAATAGAAAGACTAAAGTGATGACATACACTGAAGTAATCGTTCTGAATAACACAAGTAAGCTTGCAAAAATAGCGGCTAACACAGAGAATTTTTTGTAAAGAAATACATTAGATTGCATGATAATGCTGGTGACAATGCCATAAAGACAAAAAGCAATAAAATCCATGCGAAAGTCACTAATCCCGCCACCGTAAGTAATAAACGGTGTGTGTATGCAGAGTAGTAAGCCAAGTGCAATGACAGCGAAACTTGTTTTTTGAGTAATGGATTTTACGGTAAAAAATAAAGTGAGTTGCAATGCAATAAACCACAATAAATTCGGTAGTAAAGCAATGAATCGTGATGCGTGGAAAATAAAATAAAAAATAGTGGCTTGGATAGGGAAAAGTACGCCGGTAGCCAGTAATTCAGTATGTTTTAAGGCGTAGAGTATGCCGTAAGTTTTAATGTTTTCGAAAAAACTGTAGCTGATAAATAAAAAAGTTGTTTGATCGAAATTGGTAGGATAGTAAGGGGTGACTTCGCGGGTGAGATAGGT
>LSTE01000086.1 GCA_001644445.1 Gammaproteobacteria bacterium SCGC AG-212-F23 | reverse complement strand
ATTTATCAACGCCACGCATAGCGCGCCTATCAGCAATTGCGTCCCTACCTCGATTTTGATACAGTGCGTTCTTGTAACAGTAAGGTCAGGATATGACGCAATACATCTTTATCACTGGCGGAGTGGTATCTTCTTTGGGCAAAGGTATCGCATCTGCATCATTAGGCGCCATTTTAGAAGCGCGAGGCCTCAAAGTCACTCTGTTAAAACTCGATCCTTATATGAACGTCGATCCAGGCACCATGAATCCCTCACAACACGGCGAAGTTTTTGTCACTGAAGATGGTGCAGAAACAGACTTAGACCTAGGGCACTATGAACGCTTTGTCAGAATAAAAACAACAAAAGCCAATAATTTCACTAGTGGCAGGGTTTATGCCAATGTATTGCGTAAAGAACGTCGCGGTGATTACCTTGGCGCCACTGTCCAAGTCATTCCTCATATTACCGATGAAATAAAACGTTCTATTGTCAAAGGCGCTGATAATGCCGATATCGCATTGGTCGAAATTGGCGGTACGGTGGGTGATATTGAATCGCTGCCATTTCTAGAAGCCATTCGACAAATGCGCATAGAGTTAGGTGCGCAGTCAGTTTTATTTATTCACTTAACTTTAGTACCTTATATTGCAACAGCCGGTGAAATAAAAACAAAACCCACGCAACACTCCGTCAAAGAATTACGTTCCATCGGTATTCAACCGGATATTTTGTTATGTCGTAGTGATAGAGCACTCGGTGAAAACGATAGGTCCAAGATTGCTTTATTCACTAACGTAGAAAAACGTGCGGTGATTCCATTATTAGATGTGGATTTTGTTTATCAAATTCCATTAGAGTTACACAAACAAGGTTTAGACGATATCGTGGTTGATAAACTTAATCTGAAAGCGAAAGCAGCAGATTTAAGCGAGTGGGAAAAAGTAGTCGATGCATTTCGCCATCCACAAGGTGAAATAACCATTGGCATGGTAGGCAAATACATGGATTTAAAAGAATCCTATAAATCACTGATTGAAGCGATTGTCCATGCAGGCATACAAACACGATTACGCATTCATATTCATTTTATTCATGCCGAAGATATCGAGAAACAAGGCACAGCGATTTTAAAAAATTTAGATGGGATTATTGTTCCCGGTGGTTTTGGTAAGCGCGGTGTTGAAGGGAAGATTCTCGCTGCACAATTTGCACGAGAAAATAAAATGCCTTATTTAGGTATTTGTTTAGGAATGCAAATTGCCATGGTTGAATTTGCACGGCACAAAGCCAATATGCAAAATGCCAATAGCACAGAGTTTGATGAACACACACCGTACCCTGTCATTGCATTAGTGACAGAATGGATTGATCGTTCGGGTAGTGTAGAAACACGTAATGCCGATTCTGATAAAGGTGGTACCATGCGTTTGGGTGGCCAAGCGTGTTATCTCGCGGAAAATTCTTTAGCTCGTGTTATGTATGGCAAAGATAGAATTATTGAACGCCATCGCCATCGTTATGAAGTGAATAATAATTTATTGCCAGAGATTGAAGCTGCAGGATTATTTGTCACGGGTCGTTCGCAGAATGGTAGTTTAGTGGAAATGATAGAGATTAAAGACCACCCTTGGTTTGTCGGCTGTCAGTTTCATCCGGAATTTACTTCTTCGCCGCGTGATGGCCATCCTTTGTTTTCAGGATTTATGTTAGCGGCAAAAAAATATAAAGAGCGACGATCATGATGAAGATTTGTAATTTTGAAGTAGGTTTGCAACAACCATTTTTTTTAATCGCAGGCCCTTGTGTGATTGAGAGTGAGCAGTTTGCTTTGGATACGGCGGGCGAATTAAAAGAATTAACTGCGCGTTTAGATATTCCTTTTATTTATAAATCATCTTTTGATAAAGCCAATCGTTCTTCGCGCACCAGTTTTCGTGGATTAGGGGTGGAAGAAGGCTTGCGAATTTTAAGTGTAGTGAAAAAATCATTAAAGATTCCAGTAGTAACAGATGTACATGATGATTCACCAATTGAAGAGGTAGCGGATGTTGTTGATATGTTGCAAACGCCTGCGTTTTTGTGTAGGCAAACTAATTATATTGAACGTGTTGCGCGGCAAGAATTGCCGGTGAATATTAAAAAAGGCCAGTTTCTTTCGCCTTGGGACATGAAAAACGTAGTCGATAAAGCACGTGCGACAGGAAATCAAAAAATTTTAGTGTGTGAACGTGGTGCTAGTTTTGGATATAACAATTTAGTTTCCGATATGCGATCGTTAGCCGTGATGCGCGAGACAAAATGTCCTGTGGTATTTGATGCAACGCATTCGGTGCAATTACCGGGTGGTTTAGGCAATGCAACAGGTGGGCAGCGTGAATTTGTTCCCGTCTTAGCGCGTGCGGCAGTGGCTAGCGGTATTTCAGGATTATTTATGGAAACTCATCCGGATCCTGATCGTGCGCCTTCAGATGGGCCGAATATGTGGCCGTTGGCGAAGATGGAAGAGTTGTTGGTTTGTTTGAAAGAGTTGGATGTTGTTGTCAAAAAACATGGGTTCATCGAAGAAAATTTTTGAGTGTTATCTTGCAGGGCGGTTTTTGTTGCCGCAGGTTTCGCTGGCGGTAATGACAGTGCCTCCCCATAATCCGCCTAGTGTTGTGCCACCGATTACGCCACTGATCATTTCCATTAATGTCACGTTCCAGCCGCCTGCATAAACCGCGTAAGTGAATCCTAATATTGCACCTAGTTTTGAAAATATACGTAAACGGCGAGTGTTATCGGGTTTTGCGAATAGGGAGAGCAAATGTAAGCATTTGCCTTCATTTTGATTGATGTGGAGGTTTTGCATGGGGTTTCCTCGTGGTTTTTTTTGGGGATGATAGCATGAATTAGCTTAAGAAATACTTAAGAGTAAAATCCCCCTTTGATCCCCCTTTTTCAAAGGGGGATTTTTTCAAAATAAATTCATAGTCTTAAGATTTCCTTAATGTTCTTAGTGTATTATTTTACCAATATAGTGAGAAATTTTATAACGAGGAAAGTAAACATGCTTTATGATTTAGGCTCCACGTCTGATAAAGGTTATGTGAGTCTTGCAGATGAGGCACCACCTGTTGCGACTAGACCGCCATCTTTATCTACAGTGAGTGAGCAACCACCACCACCACAGTCTAAATATAATTGTTGTGGATTTAGTTTATTTGGAAAAAACAACAAAGCATCTGAGAGTAAGAGCTCTGCATCTATTACTAAGAGTCCTGTGACAACTTCGCAGATGACTAGAGACGATGATGAAAGTAGTCAAAACAGTAGCATGGCTTCTGTTGATAGAGATGATAAAGATACTCGTTGTTGCGGGTGTTTTGGGTAATTATTTGAGAGGTAAGATTATGTCGAAATCAGGGGTTGTTCTTAAGTCTAAGACTGAGATGCAGGATATGTCTTCAAGTACAGTACACTATGTGTCGCTAGAAGATGATGATTCTGGTATCGCTGCTATGGGAAGACCACTCAATAAAAAAGAAAGGGACGAAGTTAAGCGTGAAGAAAAAGAAGCTCGTATTGAATCACTCAAAGAGTTATCGGGCAGTAAGAAGAAGACAACAAGTTGTGGTTGTTTTGCTTTTTTTTCCTTTGGTAGTAAGAGTAATAAAAAACAGAGTGATAATGTGAATTCATTTCAGCATAGTAATGTTTTCGATAGTCCATTGAATACAAAGCGTGCTAAGACGACTGTTTTTGATGATAGCGATACTTCTTCTGAAGAATCGTCTGCTACGGATGCTTATACTTCTAAGAAAGGCTGCTGTTTTTAAAATTACAACGCCGCAATTTTTTCGAGTTGTTGTTCTAGTTTGGTCAGTGTTGTTTTTAACTCCGCTAAACGTGAACGCTCTTTGGTGACCACGTCGGCAGGCGCTTTGTCTACGAATTGTGGATTCTGTAATTTTGTTTCCATGCGTTCGCTTTCTTTGTTTAATTTAGCAATTTCGCGAGTAAGGCGTGCGGATTCTTCGTCCTTGTCAATTAATCCTGCCATGGGAATTAAAATTTCGAGATCACCCACTAACGCAGTCGCTGATTCTGGTGGTATGGCATAAAGATCCAACCAAGCGACAGATTCTAATTTAGCAAGCGCGTGAATTAAACTTTGATATTGTTGATAACGTCTTTTGTCAGATTCTGTGCCTTTGTGTAATAACACAGCCAATGGTTTGCCAGGCGCAATATTCATTTCGCTGCGTACGGTGCGGATTGCAATAATAATTGCTTTGACCCAAGTCAATTCTGTTTCAATCAATTCATTTTGCAAGGAAGGATCTACTTGTGGATATGCTTGTAACATAATAGTATCGCCTTTTTTATCAGCAAGTGGTGCTGCACGTTGCCAGATTTCTTCGGTGATAAACGGCATAATAGGATGTAATAAACGTAATAATGTTTCCAGTACAGTAATTAAAGTATGTCGCGTGCCGCGTTGTTGTGCAGCAGAACTTTTGTCAGAAGTGAGTATAGGTTTAGATAATTCTAAATACCAATCACAAAATTCATTCCAAGTGAATTCATAAATCGCATGCGCAAATAAATCAAAACGATATTGTTGTAATGCCGCATGTGCGTCTGCGATAGTATTTTGTAAGCGTGATAAAATCCAGCGATCAGGTAGTGATAATTCTAGCGAACCTTGCTGTGGTTCGGTGACATTCATAAAAACGTAACGCGCCGCGTTCCATAATTTATTACAAAAATTGCGATAACCTTCAAGACGTCCCAAATCAAAACGAATTTCACGTCCATAAGAAGCAAGCGCACAAAAAGTGAAACGTAAAGCATCAGTGCCGTGTGACGCAAAACCTTCGGGATATTGTTTACGTGTTTGTGCTTCAATTTGTTTTGCCTTGGCGGGTTGCATTAACCCATAAATTCTTTTTTCAACAAGAGCATCGATATCAATACCGTCGATTAAATCCAGTGGATCGATGACATTGCCTTTGCTTTTCGACATTTTTTGGCCGTCTTGGTCGCGAATTAAACCTGTGATGAATACTTCACGGAAAGGAATTTTGCCTGTGAGTTTCAAGCCCATCATAATCATACGTGCGACCCAAAAGAAAATAATATCAAATCCCGTGACTAACACATTGCCTGGATAAAATGTTTTAAATTCCTGAGTATGTTCTGGCCAACCTAAGGTAGAAAAAGGCCATAATGCAGAGGAAAACCAAGTGTCTAAGACATCATTGTCTTGTGTTAGCTGCACAGTATCAGCTAATTGATAATATGCTCGTACATCAGCCTCGCTTTCGCCAACATAAGCTTTGCCTTTTTTGTCATACCAAGCCGGTATACGATGTCCCCACCACAGTTGACGGCTGATGCACCAATCTTCAATGTTGTTTAACCATTGAAAATATGTTTTGTTCCAATTGTCTGGAATAAAACGTATTTCGCCGTTTTCAACAGCACGTATAGCGGGTTCAGCAAGCGGTTGCATTTTCATGAACCATTGTTCAGTGAGAAAAGGTTCGATGATGGCATTGGATTTTTCACCGCGTGGGATTTTTGAAATGTGTTTTTCAATTTTTTCGATTAAACCTGAGTTTTCTAAATCTTTTACAATTTGTTCACGTGCAGCAAAACGTTCTAAGCCTTGATATTGTTGAGGCGTATTTTTATTAAGATGCGCATCGCGGGTAAAAATATTAATAGGTTTGAGTTGATGACGTTCACCGACCAGGTAATCATTAAAATCGTGAGCAGGCGTAATTTTAACGCAGCCGCTACCGAAAGCTTTGTCTACATATTCATCGCTAATGATAGGAACGGTGCGATGTGTTAGGGGTAGTTGTACTTGTTTGCCGATTAAGTGTTGGTAACGTTCATCGTCAGGATGTACAGCAACGGCGACGTCACCTAATAATGTTTCTGGGCGTGTGGTAGCTACAACAATATAGCCTTCTTGATCTGCTAAGGGATAGCGGATGTGCCAGAGTTTGCCTTCTTCTTCGTTGCTAATCACTTCTAGATCGGATATGGCTGTGTGTAATTTAGGGTCCCAATTTACTAAGCGGGTGCCACGATAAATAAGTCCTTCGCGGTAAAGATTGATAAATACTTTTTGCACGGTTGCACACAAAGATTCATCCATCGTAAAACGTTCTCGTGGCCAGTCTAGGGATGCGCCTAAGCGGCGTAATTGTTGGGTGATGGCGTTGCCGGATTGGTTTTTCCATTCCCAAATTTTTTCGATGAAGGCTTCGCGGCCTAGTGTTTCGCGAGTTTTGCCTTCTAGCATTAATCTTTTTTCGACAACCATTTGTGTTGCAATGCCAGCATGGTCTGTGCCGGGTTGCCATAATACATTTTCGCCTAGCATGCGGTGATAACGAATTAATATATCCATCAAGGTGCAACCAAAACCATGGCCCATGTGCAGCGTGCCTGTCACATTAGGAGGGGGTAACATAATGCAATAGGGCAGACCGTGTTGTTTAGGTGCGAAATAGTGTTTATTTTCCCAGGTTTGATACCAGGATTGTTCAATTTGATGGGGCTCGTAAGTTTTTTCCATAGTATTTACAGTTTATGAGTGTTAATAGTTGCGCCTTGTGTTTGATAATAACGGTATCTTTCACGGGCTGCCTGCTGGACATCAGTTTCATTTGAGACTAATTCCAGGATACGGTTGAATTGTACATAAAATTCGGGTACTTGAGGACTTAAATTTATCAAAATATCGTGGTGTTTTTCGGGGGTGGTGTTAATGCCGATTTGGATGGGTGGTGCGGGTTCGGGGCCGTCGCCATAAATGTTGTGCGGCAAAAAACTATCGTCGCGGTAGGTCCATAGTAGTTCATCGAGTTGATGTGCTTCGGGTTTATTATCGGTGTGTATGTAAATGCGGTGGCGTTGTTTATAGGCCTTCTCTATCAGTTTGCAGGCGAAAGGAAGGCGATTATTGTCGGAAAGTACGTAGAAATCAATTTTTGGCATTTTTTTAATTCCTCTGAGGTGAGCGCTTGTGCGTGCTGAAAGTAGAGGAAGT
>LSTE01000085.1 GCA_001644445.1 Gammaproteobacteria bacterium SCGC AG-212-F23 | reverse complement strand
ATTAAGCAATTGAATGACATCCTCTATGTAAAGTGAGGGATATATACCTCAAAATACCATGTAAATTGACGATTCAATCCGCAATTTATATAAAAAAATTTACTGCTAGCCTTTCTAATTTGCCTATGTTAGAAAACATCCCAAGCTTCTCACTTAATATAAGGAGATCTTTGATGGATGCTAAACAAGGTTTGGGCACTAGTCGTGCCTGGTGGGTGGTGTTGACGGCGGCGTTGTTTTTCTTTTATGTTTTTATTCAAATGAATCTTTTTAATCCGATTAATCAGCAAATTAAGCAAGCATTTGATTTAACAGCAGCAGAATTGGGTGGTTTGGGTTCTATGTTTTTTGCGGCGAATGCTTTATTTCTATTTCCTGCGGGGATTTTACTGGATCGATTTTCTACAAAAAAATTAATTTTGCTTGCGCTGAGCTTTTGCATAATAGGAACGTTTATTTTTGGATTGGCCAATGCTTATTGGCAGGCAGCGGCTGCAAGGTTTTTAGTGGGTATGGGCGCATCTTTTTGTTTTTTAAGTTGTATGCGATTAGCTTCTCGTTGGTTCCAGCCTAGTCGTATGGCGTTTGTGACAGGAATAGTCATTACGGTTGCCATGTTGGGTGGTATGGTTGCGCAAACACCATTAGCATTAGTGAGTAGTTGGTTGGGCTGGCGTGGTGCAGTGCTCGCGAATGCAGTGTTGGGAATCATTATTTTTGCTTTGGTATTTTTTATTGTAGAAGATCATCCACCCGGTAGTCATGAAAACACATTGCAAGATAAAGCACATTTAAAACAATTAGGTTTCTGGCAAAGTATTCGTTTAGCGTTATTGAATCCACAAAATTGGTATGGTGGT
This sequence comes from Gammaproteobacteria bacterium SCGC AG-212-F23, assembly GCA_001644445.1. Classification (GTDB taxonomy): domain Bacteria; phylum Pseudomonadota; class Gammaproteobacteria; order DSM-16500; family DSM-16500; genus SCGC-AG-212-F23. Next base: position 6,290 of record LSTE01000085.1, on the reverse strand, counting down.
TTGTATACTTCGTTAATGAATTTCCCTATTTTTTTGTTAGGCGCTTTGTGGGGTATTCCTTATCTTGAACAAATACATCATCTCACACATCTAGAAGCGACATATGCGACAGCAGCGTTATTCATTGGTGTGATTATTGGCTCGCCAGTGTATGGTTGGATCTCAGATCATATTGAAAGACGTGTATTGCCTATGATGGTTGGTGCGGTTATTTCTGTAGTAGTCATGGTGTTATTAATGTATGTAGCGGATTGGTCATTGAGTTCTTTAATTATTTTATTTTTTTTAGTAGGGCTTGTAACGAGTTCACAAGTGTTAACATATCCAACCGTTGCAGAATTAAATCCTAGTTCTCTCACGAGTACTGCTGTGGGTGTTGATTCTGCAACAGTTATGTTTAGTGGTGTTATTTGCCAGCCTTTATTTGGTTGGTTATTAGAGCGTCATTGGGACCATCAAGTCATTGATGGTGTTTCTGTTTATTCGACACAAAATTTTAATGCAGCGCTCTTGATGATGCCTGTTTCTTTTGTTATAGCATTAGTGATTGCTTTCTTGATTCGTGAAACGCATTGTAAAGCCTTACAATACTAAGGAATTTTTTCATGGCACGTGTTTTTATTTTAGTGATGGATTCATTTGGTTTAGGTGCAACAGCGGATGCGGTGAAATATGGTGATGCAGGCGCTAATACACTTTTGCATATTGCCGAACAATGTGCGATTGGAAAAGCAGACAAAGCAAATGTGCGTCAAGGCCCACTGCGTTTACCAAATTTAACACGCTTAGGTTTAAACGCAGCAGCAATGATTAGTTGTGGAAAAAATATTCCAGGCTTAGAAATCAATCATGCACCGCAAGCGGCATACGGATGTGCAGAAGAATTAAGTTATGGCAAAGACACACCTAGCGGACATTGGGAGCTTGCCGGTGTGCCAGCATTATTTGATTGGGGATATTTTCCGCCGGAATATCCGAGTTTTCCGGATGATTTAATTGAAGCATTCATTACAAAAGCAAAAGTACCCGGTATTTTAGGTAATAAACACGCATCCGGTACTGATATTATTGTAGAGTTGGGTGAAGAACATCAACGTACGGGAAAACCTATTGTTTATACGTCGGGCGATAGTGTTTTTCAAATTGCAGCACACGAAGAAAGTTTTGGTTTGAAACGTCTTTATGAAGTGTGTGAAATTGCGCGACAATTAGTAGATGAATACAATGTGGGTCGTGTGATAGCAAGACCATTTACGGGAAAGCCCGGCGAGTATTATCGCACAGGGAATCGTCGTGATTATGCAGTACCTCCACCAGAGCCTACCTTGCTGGATAAAATGCTAGAAGCGGGTGGGCAAGTTATTTCTATCGGTAAAGTTGCAGATATTTATGCACATCGTGGCATTAGCAAAAATATAAAAGCCGATGGCAACATGGCATTGTTCGATGCATTTTTACAAGAAGCGGCGGTAGCACCCGACAATAGCATTGTGTTTGTGAACTTTGTTGATTTTGATATGTTGTATGGTCATAGACGTGATGTGATTGGCTATGCTAAGGCCTTGGAAGATTTTGATAAACGTTTGCCTGAATTTGAAGCTTTGTTACGTCCTGGTGATTTAGCTGTGATTACGGCAGATCATGGTTGTGATCCTACTTGGGTAGGTAGCGATCATACCCGTGAACATGTGCCAGTGATTTTCTTTGGTCCTGGCGTAAAACCAGGCCCTCTAGGCAAGCGCAAAACGTTTGCCGACATTGGCCAGACACTAGCCCAACATCTAGGCTTGCCAACGTTAAAAACAGGTATGTCAGTATTGGCAGGATAGGATTAGATTTTACGCACAGATCATGATATAATGGTCAAATTTGGTGTAACTTTTTGATATTTAGGATGTTTTATGCTGGCAGCCAATGGCTTACCGATAAGCGAAGGCGATTCTTCAAGTGATGAAAAAAGCTTGCCTGTGCGCAGTAAGCGTTATGAAGGAACCACCCCCACCGATGGCAGTAACAGTGACCTTACTGAAGCGGTTGCCGTCAGTGTACGTCATGACGAATCTTCTACGAGTAAGTCTGTAGCGAGTTCTAATCCATACGGTGACTTAGAAACAAAAGGTTTTGCTTTTGCTTCTGAATTTTTTGCAGCTTGTGCTAGCTTTTTGCAAAAGCATTCTGTAAAAGATTTGAAACATTTTATTTCTATGGTACGGAATGTTTATACTGCTCGATGGAGTAATGCCGCTGGTATTGATGAGATTTGCAATAGTGTAGAAGAAGATGATGAAAACGAAGAAGCTGCAACATATTCTAGCCAGAGTTTAGGTTTTTATTTCCAGCATTTAGCAATGGTTAATAATTTTATTGAGCATAAAAATGAAATAAATAATACAAATATACATCATCTAGGAAGAGGTGAAGAAAAAGCTCAAAAATTTACAGACGCTATTGATGCTACTATTAACAAGTTAGCTCAATTAACTGCTTTGATATCCTATTTTGACGCTGACCAACATCAGGCTCTTTTAAAATTTCTTAGAAATTCTTATTTTGTTAAATTGATGGCAGAAGCAGATTCAGAAGATTTTATATTGTTTTTGCATGATGTATCTGATGAAGCTAAAATTTTTGCATTAAAAACAGCTGCAAGTGCGATCATCGATTCTAACAAAGGAAAAAATAATCTTCTTGTTTATTTGAATAATATCCTCGATACGAATCCCCAAACGTTTCTTAAAGTGTTGCATGAGATGTATGATAAGGATGCAGCAAAATTGATTGCTGCCATGCAGTTTAACAAACCTCAATTAGAAAATTTTGTGAAAGCACTTCATGAATTTTGCAAAAATGATTTCGCAACAACAAGCGTGTTAGTTGAGAGATTTTGTCGGAATAATCCTATGCTACTCAAAGACGCATTATCTATTGTTCGACATATTTACCGAGAAAACGTTGAAACCGCGATTGCTGGCTTATCATGCATACAAACTTTCTTTGGCGGCAAAGACTATGCAAGAAAGCTATCTATATTGAATGCACTAGAAACAATAGAAAACGACTCCCAAGCACTTCGCAATTATCAATCTAAACAACAACTTCCGACGGATCTTGCTCCTCTCGCTGCTGCTATGCAGACTGCTGTGCGCCCCAAAATGTAACTCATTGTTAAATCATTGAATATTACAATATATTCAGTTTGCGCTATACTGCAATATATACCATAAAAACGAGGGGTTAGAGATGAAATCAGGTAGTAAACTGACTGACTCTGAATTATATCAGAGGGCAGAAGCGCTTTATAAACAAGCCTTATTAATTCGCATAGGGATGGCGGAGTGTTTGCCAAGATTGCAGGTTTTGAGAGCTATCGCGGAAAGACTCAATAGTCACAATGCTACTTATCTAGAAAATCTTACTCGTGTTCTGCCAGGTAGCTGGAAAGATCAGACGACAGGTTTTAATGCTAGTTACAAAAATTTACAAGCAATGATAGATTTATATAAAAAAAATCAAATAGATTTAGATAATCTTAGAACAAACTATCAAAATTTCGAAAACGCTTTTGAAAAATTTAAAACGACGGTAAATGAAGCACAGCGAGATGCTTTTTTATTTTCTGTGATGTTTGCGGGCAATTTATCAATGATATCGACTATTGAAGCTGAGCTTGGTGCTGAAGGTGGTGATCCTGAATTTGCTAAGCTCAAAGCGCAACTCAATAGTAGTGTTGACTTTGATGCTGAACTTGAAACAGCAAGAAGTCGCGAGTCAAAAGCAGCGATCAAAGCGAGTTTTAGTCCACGTATCGCCGAAGATAAGACTGATACCAAAACGATAGCAACTGCAGCCCTAACCGCTACAACCAGTACGGCGACAACGTTGTTAGCAACTACCACTGGTGACGATATAAAAGCTAAACGTATCGCTGAACTCAATGCCAGAACCAAAGATATGAAGCAATGGTGGAATAGAGCCAATTTTAGCGTTGAATTGTTAAGTTTCATTTGCGATTCCGCTCTACGCACGCCGAGAAAATTTAAGATAATTTCAGGATTGTTAGAGGATATGCGAACACGTCTTCCTGTGGATGAAGTTGCGCAAGCATTAGAAAAATGTAAGTCAGATTTAGCAAACATAAAATTATGGCATGAGAATGTAACTACACTTCACACGGCGACGAAGTATGATAACACAAAGAGATTAGCGCTGCTGGCAAAACATTTGCAACTCATGGAAGCAGATCGTGAACTGCAAAGTGAAAAGAGCACGCCTAGCGAGCAATACATACATTACAAAGGCGAGCATGATCTTTTATCCTCTCCCTATTTCTACGAGGATACAGATAGACATATTGAACTTACTAAACCATATGCAGACGCACAAAAAAAAGCATTAGAAACACAATTAAAAGAGCTTATTGAAGAGTATGATAGCAGGGTAATCATTGCCAATTTTGTTAAACAAATGGATATTTTTCTTGAGCAACATGAAAAAAAGGCAGCAACGAAGACACGTGAAATAGCGATGACAGATCATATTGCATTTCTGGAAACTTCACATGATGTTTTAATTCCCTTGGTTGCAAAGTTGAAAGACACAGAAAAAAATCTTTTTTATGAACCGCATCATGCGCGAATTCCAGGATTGGATTTTCAATTCCTACTTTCCAATATTTTACATTTACCAAAGTTGAAAAATATAAGATCAGATGTGCCACGCGCTAAAGAATTTCTAGATACCCTAGTGGATGAGCTTGATGCAGCTTTTATTGGCGATTCCAAACAATCAGTTTTTTCTCCTTTTGTACAGTATCCTAATTTTCAATCTTTACTCATAAGAAGTATTTTTATTGGATGGTTAGGAATGACAAAAGATAGAAAATCATTACTTAAACAAATTAAAGATTTTCAAAATGACTATAAGGAATTTTTATTTGATAACTCCGATATGGAAACAAAGTTCAATCGTGCGCTTATGTCATATGGAGCCGTTACTGAAGATATAGGAAGTCCTAGGGACAGTGTATCAGTTGGAGGCGTCAGTGATGAGGTTAGTCCTAGAGATAATTTAGCAGTAAAAGATGTGCTAGATACGCCAGAGGAACATCGGAGGATTATAGAAGAATTGCAATCAGTGCTTTTACCAAATGAAAGATTTAGCGCTTCTCTTCTTCAAGCTCTTAAAGCACTTGATGCGAAAAAAACTCCTGTGGAGCCAGTCTCTTCAGGAACAGCATTTGCTCCTGTTCAAGCAGTATCATCACCTACTATTTCCATACCAAAGCCAACATCTTCAGGAGGAGCCTCTTTATCTTCTATAGATATCAAAACAACACCTACTTCTTCATTGTCTGCTGCTGTTCCTGAGTCAGGTTTTGCAGTTGTTACTCCTAAACAAGTTCAGGATACGAAAGAACTCAGTGTAAAAATGTCCGCTGATACTCTGCAAAAAGCGAATGTTATTTCCAATCTTTTGCGAAATGAATTAGGTTTAAAAAGTAATATTGCTATTGTGGTAGATATTATTAAAAATAAATTCCAGATTATCTTAGATCAATTGCAAGCTGCTGTAGCAACTACGGCTACGAGCCCTGATTCTTCTCCCAAAAACACCAAGATTTTCGAGCTATCTATCAAAGAAGCGATAGATTATGTGAGTTCTTGTGTGCCAGAACCAAGTCATTCCATGGCTCTTCAATCTAAAGAAGATTGGCAACGCGAAACAGAAGGGTTACAACGGGCGCAAGCGCAAAATAAGCTGATAATGCGAGACTTACTCGTCAGCGCGGTGAATGATATTCTTAAACCATATGCTAATGATCAAGGATATAAGGAAATAAAAGTCATATTCGATGGAAGTCAAGGATACGTGTATCATAAAACAGAATCTAATGAAATTAAAATGGCCTTGCCTGAGTTTCATCGCAAAATAAAACCTGATAATCCACTGCTAAACAGAAATGCCATTAGTTTGCTTTTCCAATTTGATGAACAAGTTAAGAAGCTAGATAAAAATAGCCTTGCATCATACACTTACAAAAAACAAGCAGCTAAGACTAGAAATCTGTTTGACACAAAGAAAGTTGAGGGTTCACCCATTACGAGAAGTCCCAATATTGTTTCTACAGCCACAGCGCCATCCGTAAAAAGTTCCATTATTACTTCTGTTGGTGATAGTACATTGCCATCTATTGGTGGTGTTGCAAAAAAATATTTTGAATCAGATGATGATAAGAGGTACATGAAATTTGGAACTGGATTAAGAGGCGGTGGTTTGACTGTAACATCGTC
>LSTE01000084.1 GCA_001644445.1 Gammaproteobacteria bacterium SCGC AG-212-F23 | reverse complement strand
TAGCATGGGGTATTGCGCGCTTTTTTCCCGAGAAAGTGAAAATAGATTTGATAACAAATTTTAACAAGGAGATTTACCATGCTCATCGGCGTCCCTAAAGAGATTAAAAACAATGAATTTCGCGTAGGCCTAGTGCCTAGCAGCGTGCGAGAGCTTGTTGCAAACGGTCATCAAGTCTTAGTGCAACACAATGCAGGGATTGGCATCGGTTTAGATGATGATTCTTACAGACTAGCGGGTGCAAAAATCATAGATACAGCAGCTGAAATTTTTAATTCTGCTGAAATGATTGTTAAAGTTAAAGAACCTCAAGCAGAAGAATGCCGTCTACTACGTAAAAATCAAATTTTATTTACTTATTTACATTTAGCACCCGATCCAGAGCAAGCAAAATTGTTGCTAGCGTCGGGTTGTGTTGCGATTGCTTATGAAACTGTAACAAATAAAAACGGCGGCCTACCTTTGCTTGCGCCTATGAGTGAAGTTGCTGGCAGGATGTCAATTCAAGCAGGCGCTACTTGTTTGGAAATTACACGTGGTGGCAGCGGTATTCTATTGGGTGGCGTACCGGGTGTCGCACCTGGAAAAGTTGTAGTGATCGGTGGTGGCGTTGTTGGCACCAATGCAGTACGCATGGCAATAGGTTTAGGCGCACGTGTTGTTGTCATCGATAAATCGGTCGAGCGTCTTTATCATTTGGATTTACAATTTGGTTCCAAGATCGTCACTATTTATTCAACAACAGATGCGATTGAAAGACATGTTGCGAATGCTGATTTAGTCATTGGTGCTGTATTAGTTGCAGGTGGATCTGCACCTAAATTAGTGACACGAGCTATGCTGAAAAATATGCGTCCAGGCTCAGTTTTGGTAGATGTGTCTATTGATCAAGGCGGATGTTTTGAAACGAGTCGTCCAACAACACATCAGAATCCTACTTATGTGGAAGAAGGCGTAGTACATTATTGCGTAACAAATATGCCAGGCGCAGTGCCGCGCACATCCACTTTTGCATTGAATAATGCGACTTTGCCTTTTATATTAGCGATTGCGAATTTAGGTTATCGTGAAGCAATGAAACGTGATCCACATTTATTAAATGGTTTGAATGTTTGTGAAGGGCGTTTAACGCATAAAGCTGTTGCCACTGCTTTGCATCAAGAATTTACTGCAGCGGAAAATTTCCTATGTTAATTTGTTTTACTACAGAAAAAAGCAAACAAGCCATTCCTATCGAATTGGTGAAACAGAATGCTTTTGATAAATGGTTGTCAGGTCAAAATCAATTTGTTAAAAATTGGGTGAGTAGTCATCATTTTCGCGCAGATCCGGGTAGTATGAGTTTATTGCCTGATACTGTCGGAAAATTATCACGAGTGATTTGCGGTGTGCCTGATGTTGATGCGTTTTGGGCGGTTGCTCAATTGCCATTAGCATTACCTGAAGACGATTATTTTTTTGTAAAAGAAAATGACTCATTTGCTATGGCTTGGGGTTTAGGCGCATATCAATTTTCTCGTTATAAAAAATCGACTCGCAATCCTGCGCGATTATTTTTAGCAAAAACCAATCTTGCGGTAATTTCTCAGATAGAAGCCATTTATTATGTGCGCGATTTAATTAATATTCCTACAGAAGATTTAGGCCCTACAGAATTTGCTGCAATCACAGAGAAATTAGCGAAACAATACAAGGCTAAATTTTCCCAAATCATAGGTGATGCATTATTAAAACAGAATTATCCTCTGATTCACGCCGTAGGCAGAGCTAGTAATGATGCGCCGCGTTTGTTGGAATTGCGCTGGGGAAATCCAAAACACAAAAAATTGTCATTGGTCGGAAAAGGTGTATGTTTCGATAGCGGTGGTTTAGATATTAAAACATCAGCAGGCATGTTACTCATGAAAAAAGATATGGGTGGTGCAGCCCATGCCTTAGGTCTTGCGCGCATGATTATGGATGCTAAATTACCCGTGTATTTACACGTTATTATCCCGGTGGTTGAAAATGTGATTTCAGGAAATGCGTATAGACCTGGCGATATTCTTGCAAGCCGCAAAGGTTTGACGGTTGAAATTGGTAACACAGATGCTGAAGGGCGTTTAGTGTTAGCAGATGCACTCACTGCGGCTGTGGCAGAACAGCCTGATTTATTAATTGATTTTGCAACATTAACAGGTGCCGCACGTGTTGCCTTAGGCACCGATTTACCTGCCATGTTTTGTAATCATGATGCAACAGCAGATGCTATTTTAAAAAATGCTAATCAAATGTCTGATCCTGTTTGGCGTATGCCATTGTTTTCCGCTTACCGCGAATTATTAAATAGTCCTATTGCAGATATTAATAATGTTGGTAACGATGTTTATGGCGGCGCTATCATTGCTGCCTTGTTCCTAAAAGAATTCGTTCCTGACAATATTCCTTGGGTACATTTTGATATGATGGCTTGGAACTTAAAACCTCGCCCAGGTCGCCCACAGGGTGGAGAGGCGATGACGTTGCGTGCGCTTATCCATTTTTTAGAGCAAGGTTGTTGACCGGCATCATTAAAAATCCTGATATATATTAATGAGTTACTTCAATGAAATGGTGTTTTCTCATGAAGTATCTTATAATGGAATCATGAGATTAGAGAGGAGATGATTTATGCCGTACAATCCAGGGTTTAAATACAACACACCTCCATCATCAGCAGTGACTAGCAAAACTATGTCTCCTCCCACAGTTCAAGGATCTAAAGAAGTAGATTCATCCGGCGTTTTTAATAAATTATGTGCTGATATTGATTCGGCAGCGAATGATTATCTTAAGGTTTTACAAAAAACAGTAAAAAAAGAAATTTATAATGATCCGAGCCAGTGTCTTTTAGATAAAAAAGCTGATGCAACAGATATCTTGAATGCAAAAAAGTGCGTAATTGCGAACGACATTAAAAGCGTAGTCGGGACAGTCAAAAATGCGCAGGGTAGTTCTGATCTTGATAGGATAACTCAAATTAGAATGTTGTTACAAGATCCTTTTTCAGCGAACGATTCTACTCCTCGTAAAAATATTATTACAAAAGAAGGATTTCTCGGGCCCAAACCCGGCAAGGAAATGCTTAGAAGTATAGAGGCTGCAATAACCACAGCTGCAAATATTTTGGATAGCGCGCCTAAAGTCGTACCTAAGGGTGCTAGTGGACCCGCTTAAATAAAACAGCTAATGCAGTGCTGTCTTGATAGCAGTACTGCTGGAGTTGTTATTTTTAAAAATCACTTTCATTAATAGCGCTGACAATAACAAGCCTACTGCTGCGATCACCAAAGGCAGATGCACGTTCAAATCGGCGAGAGCACTGACGACAATAGCATTCAAACCAAAAGCAAACGCCATAATCGATCCAGTAATACCCATGACCCAACCTTGCGAATCTTCATCCACTTGGTTTGAAAATAAAGTTAGAATCGTAGAGTAAGCGACAGCCATAGCAGCAGCAAGAGGTGCTATGAAAAGCCAAACTAAATATTCATTATGTGCAGTGATAATCAAGATAACACCGAGTGCGACGATTAATAAACTCACGATAACACAATTTTTTAATGAAAAACGCTGGGTGCATGGATCGACTAAAATACCTGTGCCAATACCAAAACCAATACCCATGACTCCCATGAATAAACCTGTTCTGAGTGAATTGAAATGATAAATTTTTAATAAGTACATAGAAATAAATGAATAAACCCCGCTCCAGCCTAAAATCATGATCAGGAAAACAATAGAGAGTTCGCGTACTTTTTCATTTTTAAATGCAGAGATAAAAATGTTGATCGCATGCGAGAAGCGCAAATTAATTTTATGGATGTGAGTGAACGTTTCATGAAATAAAAGTTGCAATAAAATTACGTTTAACAATGCAACTGATGCTGCGAAGTAAAACGGTGTTGCAAGACTGAAAGATTTTAATAGATTATGATCAGAAAGCACGCCGCCCGCTAAAGGCCCGAAAATAAAACCGATAGACATCGCAAATAACATCATGCCTAGGTTTCTTGCTTTATGTTCAGGTTCACTAATATCGACAATCGCGGCTTGTGCGATTGCTTGGCTGCCAGCAGTGAATCCTGCAACAATACGTCCTATAATCAATAGCGTAAAACTGTGAGCCAATACAGCAATTGCGGAAAAAAGATAACCCGCAAACGCGCCCCACAAACAAATTAACAGTGATTTTTTACGTCCAATTTGATCGGATAAGTCACCTAAAATAGCAGCGCCGAAAAACCAACAAAACATATAAAGGCCAATCGTTAAGCCAAAAAATATATTACGCAGATTAGGGCTAATTCCTGTCGAAATGAAATGTGCATTGGGATCAATGACCAAGGCATTGAGTAATGGAAAAACTAAACCTAGACCCATGCTATCTATAAATAAGACAAGAAACAGGGGTGCTGCTTCGATAAAAAACTTTTTTTTGTTGCTCATAGGTAATACCTTTTGATTAAAATGTTATTATATCCACTCGAGAGAAGAATGATTTCCCATTTGCAATGCAACTGGAGGTCCAAACGAAATAGGATAATTCGATTCCCCATGCCCTGCACCTGCTAGATGTAACACAGGAATATTGCAATGTTCAGCAAATATTTTTAATGTATCAGCGACGAAATTACCACCACCAGGCTCTGCGCCGCCAGTGAAATCGCCTAAGATAATTGCTTTTGCCTGGTCAAGTATGCCGGCTTGTTTTAAGTGGCCAAGCATGCGATCTACTTTATAAGCACGTTCATTGGTTTCCTCGATAAATAATATTTTATCAGTAGGATTGATTTGCCAGCGTGTGCCAATACTTGTTTGAATCAAACTTAAATTGCCACCGATAATCGATGTGGTGATTGTAGAATCGTTTTCGGCTAATTTATTTAAAGGTTGTAGAGCATACGTTAGCGTATTTTTCTCTGAGAAAAGCATTTTTTTCAGTGAATTTAATGAGCTCGCTGATACTTGCGATAATGCTGCTTGCCGACCCGACGGCCCGTGAATAGTTTGCCATCCCCATTTCATTTGTAGAAAAATATGTAACGCAGTGATATCACTAAATCCGATAAATAATTTATGTTGTGCAATAGGTTTTAATTTTTCTAAAAGAGGTAATAACCGCGGTGAACCATAACCACCTAGCAAACACCAAACCGCTTTCGAATGGCTATTCGAAAGAGCTGCAGATAATTGATTAAAGCGTTTTTCATCTGAATTTGCACACAAAAGATCGCTGCCAAAAATATCTTCAGGGATATGATACTTTAGTTTCCAGCCTGTCAGAAATGTTTTAAATTTTTCGATGACTTCAGGATGACAGCCCGAAGCGGGTGCAATCACATCCACCGTATCACCTGGTTGTAAAGAAAAATTATTTTTACTCATAAAAATTTATCCCAATTTGACATTACGTCGTCCCGCAGATTAATCGCGGGATCCAGTGTCAAGTCCAATTCATAATGACTTTGCCGCTCTTGCCCGAAGCCATGACTTCAAATGCTGTTTGATACTCATCAATCGAAAATTGGTGAGTGATAATAGGTGAAATATTCAAACCGCTTTGCAGCATGCTAATCATTTTATACCAAGTCTCAAACATTTCGCGACCATAAATCCCTTTGATTTGTAGTCCTTTCATAATAATCTGGTTCCAATCAATTTGCGTATCATTAGGTAAAAAACCTAAGAGTGCCACTTTGCCCGCGTGATTCATGTGTGCCAACATATCGTTAAATGCATGCGGATTACCGGACATTTCTAATCCCACATCAAAACCTTCGCGCATATGTAGCGTGTTCATAGCTTCTGTTAAAGAAGTTCTTTGAATATTCAAAGCAAGCGAGGCTCCCATTTTTTTGGCAAGTTCTAAACGAAATTCATTTACATCGGTAATGACAATATAGCGTGCGCCGGCATGGCGTGCAACTGCTGTTGCCATAATACCTACAGGGCCTGCACCTGTGATTAATACATCTTCGCCAACTAAATCATAAGAAAGCGCTGTATGCGCTGCATTACCAAATGGATCTAGAATAGAAGCTTGTTCATCACTAATATTTTCAGGCAGAGGATAAGCATTCGCTGCAGGAATAGCAAGATATTCAGCAAAACAACCCGTGCGAGTGACACCTACACTGATATTCACGCGGCACAAATGTCTACGACCTGCGCGACAGTTGCGACAAAAACCACAAGCAATATGTCCTTCACCCGACACCCGATCACCTATTTTAAAACCTTGTACTTCTTGTCCCATTCCTACAATTTCGCCCGCAAATTCGTGACCGATAGTTAAAGGTGTATGGATAGTTTTTTGTGCCCAAGCATCCCATAAATAAATATGAATGTCTGTACCGCAGATAGCGGTTTTTTTGATTTTGACTAAGACATCATTGGGTCCGATTTCAGGTTCGGGAACATCCGTCATCCAGATACCGCGTTCTGGACTTTGTTTAACTAACGCTTTCATGAATCACTCCTAGTTTTTTACCAACTTTTGCAAATGCTGTGATTGCTTTGTTTAAATGTTGTTTCTCGTGTGCCGCTGACATTTGTGTGCGAATTCGTGCTTGTTGCATAGGTACAACAGGATAAGAAAAACCAATTACATAAATGCCTTCTTGTAATAAAGCATCAGCCATGTCTTTTGCCAGTTTCGCATCGCCTAACATGACGGGGATGATAGGATGCTCGCCTGGTATTAAATTAAAACCTTGTTTTTCCATGCCAGCACGAAAATATTTGCTATTGGTATGTAATTTTTCTATGAGATCGTGATTTTTTTCTAACATGTCTAATACGTGAATCGAAGTTGCTGCAATAACGGGCGCAAGCGTATTCGAAAAAAGATAAGGGCGTGAACGTTGACGTAACCATTCAATGATTGGTTTGCGTCCGCTAGTATAACCACCGGATGCACCACCTAATGCTTTGCCTAAAGTGCCGGTGATAATATCAATGCGTTTCATGACGTTGCAGTATTCGTGTGTGCCGCGGCCATTTTTTCCCATAAATCCTACGGCATGCGAATCATCGACCATGACCATGGCATTATATTTGTCAGCAAGATCACAAATCGTTTTGAGGTTTGCAATAACACCATCCATAGAAAAAACACCATCGGTAGCGATGAGTTTATAACGGCAGTTTGCTGCCGCTTTTAATTTTTCTTCTAAATCATTCATGTCATTATTGTTGTAACGAAAGCGTTGTGCTTTGCAAAGTCGTATGCCATCAATAATACTAGCATGATTTAACGCATCACTGATAATGGCATCTTGGTCACTTAATAAAGTTTCAAATAAGCCGCCATTGGCATCGAAACAGGAAGAATATAAAATCGTATCTTCTGTTCCTAAGAAATGACTCAAACGTTCTTCCAATTCCTTATGAACAGTTTGCGTGCCACAAATAAAACGCACGGAAGATACACCGAATCCATATTTTTCCAGCGCTTTTTTACCTGCTTCGATTAATTCGGGATGATTTGCTAAGCCTAAATAATTGTTCGCGCAAAAATTTAAAACTTCTTGGCCTGTGGTGACTTTAATCACAGCGCTTTGTTGGGAAGTGATAATGCGTTCTGCTTTAAATAAACCTGATTTTTTTAAATTTTCAGTTTCATTGTCT